>NZ_JBALOX010000013.1:5036-20187 GCF_036965165.1 Bacillus sp. JJ1521
AGGCTATAACTTTATTCAGTCAGGGCTGAATAAAGTTATTATTAAAACTCAAAGTATTCCTTTGCGTTGTTATAGCAGATTCCTTTAACAACATCTCCGAGTAAATCCATGTCGTTTGGAACTTCACCGTTTTCTACCCATTCTCCGATTAGGTTACATACTAATCGACGGAAATATTCATGTCTTGTGTAAGAAAGGAAGCTTCTTGAGTCTGTTAGCATACCGATGAAACGGCTGAATAGGCCAAGGTTTGCCAATGCTTTCATTTGCTCAAGCATGCCTTCTTTTTGATCATTGAACCACCAAGCTGTTCCGAATTGCATTTTACCTGGTTTTCCTCCACCTTGGAAGTTACCAATTGTTGTTCCAAGGATGTAGTTGTCGTTTGGATTTAATGAATACAGAATGGTTTTTGGTAATGCATCTTCTGTATCAAGTGCATCAAGTAATTGGTTTAATGGACGTGCTAATTCACCATCATTAATGCTGTCATAACCAGTGTCAGGCCCTAGCTTCCCAGCCATTCTTGAGTTGTTGTTACGCAATGCGTGAATATGTAGCTGCATTGCCCAATCGCGTTTTGCATATTCTTTTCCTAAGAAAACTAAGGTATAAGATTTATACTTAGTCTCGTCTTCGACAGAAACCTTTTCACCTTTGATCCCTTTTTCAAATGCTGCTGCAGCTTCCTCTTTTGTTGAGTGCTCATACATCATTGTATTAAGAGCGTGGTCAGATACGCGTCCACCAAGTGAATGGAAGAATTCAATTCGGTTTTCTAATGCTTGTAAGAAATCATCATAGTTTGAGATTTCAATACCGGAAACTTCACTTAGTTTTTTCACCCAATCAGCAAATGTGTCTTGGTTGATTTCTAAGCCTTTGTCAGGACGGAAACTTGGCAAAACTTTTACATCGAAGCTTGCGTCTTCTGCAATAAGCTTGTGGTACTCTAAAGAATCAGTTGGGTCGTCAGTTGTACAAACCACTTCTACATTTGATTTTTTAATTAAGTCTCTCGCTCCGAATCCTTCACCAGTAAGCTTGCTGTTTACTTTTTCCCAGATAGCAGGCGCTGATTTTTCATTTAAAATTTCATGAACATCAAAGAAGCGTTGAAGCTCAAGGTGAGTCCAGTTAAATAACGGGTTTCCGATTGTCATTGGAACGGTTTTCGCCCAAGCTACAAATTTATCATAGTCAGATGCATTACCTGTAATGTATTCTTCCTCAATCCCGTTTGCTCTCAAAGCTCTCCATTTATAGTGGTCACCATATAGCCATGCTTCAGTAATATTTTTGAAGGTTTTGTTTTCATAAATTTCCCCGGGACTTAAATGGCAGTGATAGTCAATAATCGGCATATCCTTTGCAAAATTATTGTACAACGCTACTGCAGTGTCATTTGATAATAAAAATGTTTCATCCATAAATTTTTTCATCTTGTCCACCTGCTTTTTATTTTTTATAGTAACCCAAACGGTAAGAAATAAATAATGGAATTGCGGATCACTTTTATTAAAGTCTATAAATCCATTATTTTGGTTAAACCATATATAAAGCTTAAGCAATCGTTTTCAAAGCTTTATAAAAAGAAATAACAACGTTGTTATTCCATCTTCATCTTAAAATAAACAATGACCGTTTTCAAGTCCTTTTACGGATATTTTTAAAAATCAACTGTAAAAAGAGGATAATTAATGATATTATTTTTATAGTTTTATCTCTTTTAATAATAACGTTGTTAATCACTCAAATAATAGGTGGTTTTTCATGAATATTACGATTAAGGATATCGCTCAAGTGGCTGGTGTGAGTTACTCCACTGTCTCAAAAGCGTTAAACAATAGCCCGTTAGTAAAACCTGAAACGAAAAATAAAATTATGAAAATTGCTAAAGAGCTTGGATATGAGCCAAACCTTGCTGCACAACAGCTTGTTTCAAAGCAATCAAAGGTAATTGGTTTAATTTGGCCAACCCTGGAACGAATTGCCCCTTCAACTCTAGTCTCGAAAATCAATGAAGAAATCCGGGCAAACTCCTACTCGATGATCTTATCAATCAGCTCCATCGAAGAATCGCTAGAAATGTTTAAGCGGTATCAGGTGGATGGGGTCATTGTATTTGATGAGCAGAATTATCACGTCCTTGATATGATACAAATTCCACTTGTTACTTATGGGGTTAGCCGAAATCATAACCATTCTGTCATCGATGTAAATTATCAGGCGGCGATGGAAATGGCGGTAGAATATTTATATCAGCTTGGGCACAGAAATATTGCCTATATAGGTGATTTTTCCCCAATTGATGATCGACAATCCGAGAAATTTCTTGGAATCAAAAAAGCAATGACTAGCTTTGACCTCCCCATCACCACTCAAAATTTTATCAATACTGCTGGACTTGAATGGTATGACGGCTATGTAGCTACAAAACGATTGCTTTCAAATTCGTCCAAACCAACCGCAATCATTGGTTCAAGTTATGATATAAGTGCTGGGGTTGTTCGCGCATTGCGAGAGGCAAACTTCATTATCCCAAAGGATATTTCTGTGATAAGTTACGATAATATCCCACAAATGGCGAATTTAGAGATACCTTTAACGAGTGTTGGTGTACCTGTCGAGGAGATTGCGAGAAATATGGTGAACACTCTTTTAACCCGAATACAGACAAAGGAAATGACACCAACTATCAAACAATTAACTCCAAAAATAAATGAACGAATTTCCTGTGCCGTAGCAGGCATAGCAAGAGGCTAGATTGTGTTAATCTAGCCTCTTTTTATTTATTCGCAGTGGTTGATTTACGGTAATCAGACGGAGATTGTCCCGTAATTTTTTTAAAATTATTACTGAAGTAAGCCACATCTGCATATCCCAGTCTGTCCGCAATTTCGGACATTCTTAAGGTTGTGTTAGCTAGTAACTTTTTACCCTCTTGTATTTTAATTTCGGTCACATAATCAACAAATTTTTTATTCAGTTGTTGCTTGAATAATTGGCTTAGATAGCTTGGATTCATGTGAACATGATTTGCAGCATCCTTTAAGTTCACTTGGTTTATAGGTGTTTTCGAAATATATTCTAGTACCTTCTCAATTGAAGATGCTGGAAGATTTTCTTCCGTTACGTCGTTTTCTTTGCCTTTATTGCTTGTGTTTTTTTTCAACCATTTTTCGAGACATGCTCTTAATTCTTCCTCATCGATAGGCTTTAATAGATAGTCAAATACACCGCTCCGAATCGCCTGCTGCACAAATTGAAATTCATCATGAACACTTATGACGACAACATCCATTATTTTATTTAAGTGACCTAGTTCTTTTACTAATTGGATGCCATCCATAACCGGCATACGAATATCTGTAAGGATTAAATCTACCTCATTTTCTTTTACCCAATCTAGTGCTTCAAGGCCGTTGCTGCATTCATGAACGACTTGTATTGGCAAATTTAATTGATTAATTGTCCAAATTAATGCCTTACGTACCCATCTCTCATCATCCACGAGTAAAATCGTTTTCATTTGACTCCACATCCTTATTTTCAATGAGAGGTAATGTGATATTTACTTCTGTACCTATCCCTTTTTGACTTACTATGGACACTCCAAATTGTTCACCAAATAGATATCGGATTCTTTGATGGACATTCATGATTCCTATATGCTGTCCGTCTAAGCTAATTGAACTTTGCTGTAAATTTCGGTTTAATTCTTCTAAAACTTTCTCATCGATGCCTTTTCCATTATCGATGATGCGAATGATATAGTTTGCATCCGAGGATAATTCTACCTTAATGGTAATACTGACTTTTTCAAAATTTGTTCCGAATGCATGCACAAAGCAATTTTCAAGGATGGGTTGGAGGGAGAATTTCACAACCCTCTGCTCCTTAACCCAATCAGGAATATCAAATGAATACATAAATCGTTCCTCAAAACGATACTTTTGAATCTGCAAATACAGCTCTGCAACTTTAATTTCTTCACCAAAACTCACAATTGGTGAATTATTTCTTAAATTATAGCGTAATAGCTTTCCAAGTGAGTACGAAATGCTTGCAATCTCCTCTTTTCCCTCTTCAAGGGCCATACCCCTAATCGTTTCAAGTGAATTATGCAAAAAATGCGGATTAATTTGTGACTGAAGAACCCTTAATTCGCTCTCTTTTTTATTAAGTGATAGCTCTGCTTCCTTAAGCTTTGATACATAAACTTCCTCTAACAAATTCGAAAGTCTCTCAACTGTATTATTAAATCCACGTGATAATTGACCAATTTCATCACTGGTTTCTACTTTCACTCTTCCGCTTAAGTTTCCAACTTCAACCTCTTTCATATAACGCTGCAATCTTCTTATAGGTCGAACGATTCTAAGTGTAAAAACTGTCCCCCAAAAATAAGCGAAAATAAGTGAAATAACGATTGTCCATGTAATAGCAGTTCGAATTTGTTTGATTGGATCACTTAAATCCTGGTATGGAACGGCTGAAAAAAATCTCCACCCTAGATTTGAAGAAAGTGAGTAGGAGACGAATTCCTTTTGCCCGTTCTCAATAATTAATGAACCACTTTCTTGTTCATCAAGGTTTAATAGTTGATTGTATTCAACCCTTGTACCCAGCTTTTGTGAATTAGGATGATACACATAGTGTCCTTTGTTATCCAGGATAAAAAAGTATCCATTTTCACTTAATGTGACCAAACTCGAAATTTCTCTAATTCTCTTGAAATTGATATCGATTACAAGAATACCTACTGGCTTAAATGTATTTGGATTGAATAGTCGTCTGACGAGAGAAATAACCGGTACCTCTTTGTCTTTAATTTTTAACGTCCTACTTACTAGCATGACCATGCCGTTCTTAGGTAAAGATGAGTACCAATATTCATCTTCTATTTTTGACGCTGGGTAATAATTACGCACCCCTAGTGTATCGATTACAAGCCCATTGTCCAGTATGGCGGTAATATTTGAAATGTCAGGTCGTGAATATGCAGCATTTTTCAAGACACTTCGAGCTGCTTCATTCACTTCTCCGCTGGATATTGCCTTATTCGTTCTTAATAAGGTGTTAAAGTCTGGTGAGTTAATAATTTTTAAACTCGTTATTTCAAAATCCTGTTCATAATATTCGATATGCGTCTCTACCTGCTCCATTATTTGTCTGCTTGATTGTTTGAATTCTTCTTCCAATTGAATGGAGGAAGTCCTATAGGAAATTAACCCGACGGCTAGAACTGGAAAAACCACAAGAATACTAGAAAAGAAAAAAAGCTTTGCCATTATTGATTTATTTTTTAATAAAATATAACGCTCAATAAATTCTGTCATTTTATTTCCTAGCATTCTCATTATTTCCTTTCCGACAAGTCTAGATGTCCTCTTATCTATACATCATAATGAAAAATGCCTACCTAGTAAATAGATGATACTCCTAGGTAGGCTGTCTTTCATATTAAAAGTCGTAATTATTTTACTTCTTCTACTGCTTTAGCAAGTTCTGGGTATTTTTTTGTAAACTCATCGACTACAGGTTTAACAGCTGCCTGCCAAGGTGCTAGATCATTAACCTCAGTGATTGTTACACCTGCATCTGTAATCTTTTGTAAAGATTTTTTCTCATAGTCAGCCCATGCTTGTCTTTGTGTTTCAACTGAGTCAAGAGCAGCTTGTCTGATAATTTCTTGATCCTTTTCAGAAAGCTTGTCCCACCCTACTTTACTCATTAATAATATTTCTGGAATACGTTGATGACCATCCATAATGATATGTTTTGCTTCTTGGAAATGGTTTGATGAGTCAAAGCTTGGTAAGTTGTTTTCAGCACCATCAATGATTCCTGTTTGTAGGGCAGAGAATACTTCTCCATATGGCATTGGAGTTGCACTTGCGCCTAATGCTTCTAATAATTTGATATTCGTTTCACTTTGTTGAACACGGATTTTTAATCCATGTAAGTCTTCAAGACTTGTTAAAGGCTTAGATGAGTAGTAATTACGAGATCCTGAATCATAATAAGCAAGACCTTGCATTTTTGCATCTTGTAAACCATCTAATAAAGATGTTCCAGTTTCACTATTTAAGAAGTTCCATAAATGCTCATCATTATCGAATAGGTAAGGAACTGAGAATACCGCTAATTGAGCGTTAAATTCTGCTAATGGACTTGCATTTGTTCTTGCAAAGTCGATCGCACCTAGTTGAACCTGCTCAAGAACTGATTTTTCATCGCCTAGCTGTCCGGAAGGAAATACTTCAACTGTAATTCTGCCGTCTGTTCTTTCACTTACTAAATCAGCAAATTTTTGGTCCCCAATAACTGTTGGGTAATCTACTGGGTGGTTATCCGCTAAGCGTAGTGTAAGCTTAGCTTCTTCTTTTTTAGAACCATCATTAGACGATCCAGCTTTATCTTGTCCGCCACATGCCGCAAGAACAGATGTAGCTAAAAGCGTAGTTGCGATAATACCGAAAAACTTTTTGCTTTTCATTCTGTTATCCCCCTAAATGTATGTTTGATTTTTTATAATTACACCTAACTCATGGTCAGCCTGCCATTAGATTTGGAAGCCACATTACAACCCCAGGAACATAGGTGATAATTAATAGAACGATTAATAGTGCATAGAAGAATGGCATCATAGCCTTTGTACCTTGGGCGATCGAAACCTTACCTATCGCACAACCTACAAATAAAACGGTTCCAACTGGTGGTGTTAATAATCCAATACCTGCATTAAGGATTAGAATAATACCAAACTGTACCGGATCCATACCAAAGCTTGTCACTACTGGTAAAAGGATTGGTGTCATGATTAAAATCATTGGTGCCATATCCATTGGCGCACCTAGTAAAAGTAAGATAACGTTAATGATTAATAGAATGATAATTGGATTATCAGAGATACCTAGTAATAAATCTGTTACTGCAGCCGGGATTTTTAAGAAAGCTAATAACCAACCAAATGCTGCTGAAGCGGCAATCAAGAAGAAAACCATTGAAACTGTTTTAAGTGTTTTCTTTAGGATTGGCCAAATCGTTTTAAAAGGTGCATCACGATAGATACCAAACGCTAAAACGAAGGAATATAAACAAGCTAATGCTCCAGACTCAGTTGCTGTAAAGATCCCACTCATAATCCCGCCTAAAATAATGACTGCTGGGCTTAAAGAAAGAACCCCGTGAAGAATAGTACCCCCGATTTGATTTCTAGGGATTGGTTCTGCTTTTTTATATCCACGCTTTACTGCAATGATATAACCTGTAATACATAGGGCAGTTAGCATCATGATTCCAGGAACAATTCCAGCCATAAATAAGCTAGCAATGGAAACCCCCCCTGCTGCTAGTGAGTATAATACTAAGTTATGACTCGGTGGTACTACTACCCCTTGGATAGCGGATGCGATAGTAACACCTACTGCATAATCAGCTTCATACCCATTCTTTTTCATCATTGGAATCATAACAGACCCTACTGATGAAACGTCTGCTACAGCAGAACCAGAAATATTTCCGAAGAATAGTGAGGCTACGCTATCTACCATCGCAAGACCCCCACGTATTCTACCAACCAATAAGGTTGCAAAGTTAACAATCCTAGTAGCTAATCCTCCGGCACTCATGATTTGTCCAGTTAAGATAAAAAATGGAATTGCCAGTAGGGAGAAGGAGTTGATCCCTTGTACCATTTGTTGGCCGATAACCGGTAATGGTATATCTAAATAAATGACTGTTAGTAATGATGAAATAACGAGTGTGAGTGAGATTGGAAATCTAAACAAGATCAACAGAACGAAACTCGACACTAAAATAATAATTGCGATCGTGGAGCTATCCACTTACATCCCCTCCTCCAAGTCTTTATATCTTGCTGTATCCACATTGAATAGATGCAATAGTCCGTATAAACATATCATGACCCCTGTAACTGGCATGGTCAGATACGTAGCACTACTTGGAAGTTTTGTTGCTGGAAGAGTTGAGTCCATCATCAGAACCGTAAAATGCCATCCTTGAACTACAAGATAAATTCCAAAGGCTAAAACACTTAGATGAATAATAACATCTAATACTTTATTAAACCCTTTTGGAAATAAATTCGTGAAGGAATCAATACCTAAATGAACGTATTCGCGAAAACCAATCGCAATTCCCATAAAAGCAAACCAACCTAATAATAAGAGTGTAATTTCTTCGGACCAAAAAAATACGAAGTTAAAGAAGTATCTAGTGGCAACCTGCATTGTAACAATAACTACAAGACACACTAGGGTTAAAAGCGTAAACTTTTCGAAAACGTTATCAATTAATGAATATATTTTTTTCAATAGATTCATCTGTCTCCCCCCTTTTTTCTAAGAAAGCGTTTTCTCATCTCAAATATTACTTTTTTAAGAATATTTTTAGAATGTTATTTTTTTAGGGAAATTTGTGTTTTTTTTAGGTGAGGAAAAAGAACATGGTATATATAGAGGATTTTGAGAAATATAAGTATGTGGTGGATTTTATATTTCGTACACAATCAATTCTCTGACTGCTATAATGTGGTTATTCACTTGAAAACGCAGAGATACGTAGGAGCGGTCACATGTTATATTTATACGGCTTATTATTTATATCTTACTTTATTAATCTACTCATGAATGTTGAATGGCTTTCCTATTTTATTGGGATCTTAGCAATGGTTGCATGGCTTGTCTCCATTAAAGGATCATCCAAGCTTTTTAGCACGATCAGTGTTATTTTTGTTGGGACTGGTGTCTTGGTCTTTTTCTTTGAGGGCAGAGGTATAACTGAGTTTCCATTGTATATGACATCAATGATCCCGCTTTTAGCTATCTTTTATGTACTTCCATTTATTAATTCCATTATCATTGTCGGCCGTTATGACCAACAAGTTAGTAAACTATTAAAGGTCCGCATCCATCATCTGGGACAATTGTATGGGCGGACATCGATTGTGACCTTTTTATTAGGTGGGTTTTTAAATCTTGCAACTCTTCCTCTTGTAAAGGCTGTGATTGAAAAAAATGTATTGCAGTTTAGTGAAAAGGTACGAAATAAATTTATCGCTCAAGCGATGCTTAGAGGGTATGTATTAAGTATTGTGATTTCCCCAATGGAGTTACTTGTCATTTTAACAATCGAATATACACATATTCCATATTTTCATATTTTACCCTGGTTAATCGTATTTACTATGATATTGCTTTTCATAAATTGGCTCATTGGTCATTTTTCTTATAAGAAAAATAACCTCGTTGAAGAGGGCAAGCCCATTTCCTCAACTAGTCCCAAACATTTGATGAAACAAAAGGTCTTTTCTTTAGTGATCTATTTAATATTGTTTATGATTGTAATTGTGGGTGTGAATCATCTTTTAAATATTGGATTTCTACAAACCATTGCCATCGTGATTGTTCCTTTTTCATTTCTATGGGCGATTATGATTAAACGGTTAAAATCCTATGTGACATACGCTATTCCATTATGGAAAACGCGAACGATTGGATTAAAGAGCAATATGGTTCTCTTTTTAGGGGTTGGATTTTTTACAAGTAATTTAGGGGATTCGAGTTTTATAGATTACCTGCAGGAGCCTTTTACAAAGTTGAGCCACTATCCGTTATTCTTATTTTTATTCATTCAGGTTCTATTCCTTGTCCTTGCACTTACCGGTTTTCATCCATTGGTTACGTTAAGTATATTAACGGCCATAATAGAACCAATCATGCAGATTGTGGATCCTTTATCATTGAGTTTAGTTTTAATTACATCGGCTTTATCAACAACGATTGCTGGACCATTTAATGTTTCCGTTTCCATTACTGGAGATTTATTACATGTGAATTCATATAAGGTGTCGTTATGGAATATGGGCTTTGCCTTTTTATTTAGTGGCATCGGAACCATTATTGCCTTATTTTTATTATAAAAAAAGCCCTGCCTCAGTTACATTCTGGGGCAGGGCTGCTTCATATCTGCTTCACACACTTTCTCTCGTTAAAGCTTAACCGGTCTTCCTGCTCTTGCTGATTGGTAAATGGCCAATATTAATTCAAGTGATTTTTTCGCTTCTTCACCGGTCACAAGTGGCTTCCGATTTTCCAAAATTGCTTGAACCACGTCTGTATATTGTTTGACGAAGGATTCATTTGATTTTACGAGATTCGAGGACACATTATTTTCAATATTACTTTGTTTGTTCTCGTATTCCAAACCACTTTTAAACTTCCATTCCTTCACATTGTCGTTTTCAATGATAACACTTCCATTTGTACCAAAAATATCAAGTGTAGTCGAAAAGCCAGGATATGCAGTCGTATTCCCTTCGATTAGGCCAAGCGCACCCGATTTAAATTTCACTGTCGCGACAGCAATATCCTCAACTTCGATGCGTTCATGTGCACGGGTAGCTGTATAGGCATGAACCTCATCAACTGGACCCATTAGATAAAGGAGAAGATCAATATAATGGATGGATTGGTTGATTAATGCACCCCCACCGTCCAATTCCCATGTACCACGCCACGCACCGCTATCATAATATTCCTGTGAACGATAGATCGTTGTGCGAGCAGCCCCAAAGTTTAATTGCCCAAACTCGCCTTCATCCAATACCTTTTTAACATCTTGAACGGCTTCATCGAAACGATGCTGGAAAATACAGCTTAATGTGACATTTGCATTTTGACATGCTTCAATGAGTTGATTTGTTTTTTCTAAAGTAATATCAATTGGTTTTTCAACAACTACGTGCTTGCCCGCCTTTGCAGCAGCAATTCCTAGTTGGGCATGGGTACCACTTGGCGTCACGATAGCAACCATATCGATTCCAGCATTAGTTAAAAAATCTTCGTAATCTGTGTAAGCCTTTAGATTGTATGTATCTGCCATCTTTTGAACCGTTTCCTTATTACGCGAGTAGACCGCAACAAGTTCAGCGTTTGCCACTTCATTTATGCTTTTTATATGGGTATTCGCAATGCTTCCGGATCCGACGACTCCGATTTTTAGCTTGTTTGACATGATACCATCCTCCTAAAATAATACGATTACTACCATTAGTATAGGCTCTTTCATTTTAAAATGTAAACGTATATCATTTGAATAAAATGAAAAAGGATAAACAACTACTCACAGTTTTGTTTACCCTTTTTCGCTACATTTTGTACTGTATTTATCTTATTTCAAAGTCACCAGAGCTTGTTCTTGCAGTAATCTGATATCCCCCTACTCCGATTTCACCCAGAATGCGGTGATCTGATTTTTCGGAGAACTTTATTCCTTCAATGTTGGCAATTCCATCGCCAGAACTACTTTTATAATCAACAGCCAAGGCCTCAGGTATTTGTACAAAGCTTACATCGATATCACCGCTGCTTGCTTCCATTGAAATATTACCTGTGATTTCTTCTGCATCAATTGTAATATCCCCAGACGATGTGTTGATGTTCATTTTTTCAGAAGATTGATTATTTGACTCAATATCACCACTACTTGTAAGAAATTCAATTTCCTTTGCCTCATTCTTTATTGCCGTAATATCACCGCTACTCGTTTCAATGTCAATCACATTTCCGACCGTATCTTTTACTTTAACATCACCGCTTGATGCTTCGAGATTTAGGCTTCCTTTAATTACACTTTTCATTATTTCAATATCACCAGATTCGGTTATGATAACCATTTCTTTAGAATTCATTTCTTCCACAACTATATCACCTGAAGATGCATTAATTTGAATAGAGTCATACATTTTTTCCGGAACTTTAATATTAAGGCTTACACGTGTGAAATTAAACATCATAAATTGGAACTTGTTTTTCTTTTCCATTGAAATTTCTACTGTATCCCCGTCTTCGTCAATATCGAGCTTGTATAGTGCTTTACTCTTTTTACCTACTTTCCCTGAAAACTCAACCTCAACCTGATCTTTCTTTGTAGGAATAACATTGACATCAACAGATGGTGAATCAATGATTATAGTAGTAATCCCTTCAGCAGAAACCTCTTGTTTCTCATTGACATCTACTGAACTAAAGGTAAAAGCCTCTACCCCAGAATTATTCAATGTAATAATTACGCCTAAAACTCCAATCAGCACAAGAATTAACGCTCCATACATTATTTTTCTCATTATTTATTCTCCTTTTATTAATCGTAAATTCCAATTCACATACATGGCAAAAATCTTATATAGTCCTTTACCCGCTTTTACCATTCCAACACCAAGCGCAAGGCCGATTCCGCAGAGCAGAATCGAAATAAAAAATTCCAAACCAGTGAACCCTCCGGTAAAAACCTGTGTTACAACTAAAAGTGGCGATACCACAAAGCAAAAAGACACAATCCAAAGAGATACATAGGTGGAAATGACTGCAATCGCTGGACCCAATACAAAAATACTGTTAAATAAAATCAGGCTGATTAAAGCAAGTATCATTCGTCCGCTATTTCGATAAGATTGTTTTTCGACTAAATGAGGTACTTCAGATGTATCTTCTAATGCAACTGACTCCATAAGACTTGAATTCGGGTTACGATTTTCTTTTGCTACATCGATAAGATCCTCATATAATTCAATCAGCTTTTCACGATCATCAGCCGGCAGCCCTTTTAGACGTTCTTCCAAATCCTGAAGCATTTTGTCATTATTCATGTTTCTCGATCCTTTCTAACTTCCTATGACCTTATCATACAAGGTAAAAGTCATATGACTATAGTGAAGCCAGTCACAATATTTGTAAGTGAATGATAATATGACGGAATGCTCCACTTACTTTGTAAAAAAAGATATGCATGTATGTCATTTTTTTAATTTATAGGCTACTAGGTTTACCTAATTTCTTGTAATATAGGTAGGGATAGGAAAAAAGTCTTGTAGATTGAGGTGTGGATATGAAAAAAACAGACCCTGAGTGGATCTGGATTGACTGGTTTATTTTTTTTCTAAGGCTTTGCTGGTATCTATCCGGCTTGCTCTATTTCTATATGAATGCTGATGCTCTGGGTGATTTACCATATCTATTATTTATTGGTATTTTAACAGCTTGTTATCTTGTACCACATCTGTTTTGGAGGCCAGGTTATAAAAATCCTATCCTTTACCCAATCTCCGAGCTCGTCCTTGCAGGTGGAGCATCAATCTATGTAAATATCATTTTACAGGTGAATCTTGGTCTCTCCATGATTTTTATGTCCTTTATAATGATTGGCTACCTAGCTACAAAGAAGACTGTTAGATGGACATTTCCAATATTTCTAATCATCTTCCCATTGCCCCGTCTATGGTCACTGGACTTTGTTTCTTATTTGCTACAATACTTTGATATTTTTATCTTCTTAGGCTTCGGCACTTGCTTCAATTATGTTATCCAATCACAACGTAGAACAGATCGAATCATTGAAGAAAATAATAAGCAATATCGGTTGATTCAAGAACAGAATAGGGTGTTACAGCAATATGCTGAACAAATTGAAAAAGTCACTCTGCTCAAGGAACGGAATCGACTTGCAAAAGAGCTTCATGATACTATCGGTCATCATTTTACCTCTGTTACAGTTGGTCTTGATGCTGTTTATTACTTACTTGAAACGGATGTTGAGAAAGCAAAACAAAGGATTGAATTATTAGCTAACGTTTCACGTAAGGGCCTGCAGGATATTAGAAAGCATATCCATGAAATTGCCCCCTCTGAAAATGAAGAGATATTATCGATTTTATTGGAACAAATCGCTACCGATTTCAAGGTGAATACTGATACGGATGTTCAGTTCCATAAGCATGGAACCGAATATCCGGTTTCAAATTCAATTAAACTTGTTTTTATTCGCTGTTTACAGGAATCACTTACAAATGCAAAAAGGCATGGTGCTGCAACAAAAATTGTCATTCATTTTCTTATTTCACATACCGACATTACTTTATCTGTTGAAAACAACGGGACCCCAATAGAGTCAATAAATCCCGGATTTGGTTTAACGGCAATGAAGGAACGGATAGGAGAATTACATGGAAATTTTACGATTACAAATGGAAAACACCGGGGAGTTAAGTTAACAATTTCAGTACCTATAAAGGAGGTAGTCTAAATGAGTATTATTAAACTCTTACTTGTGGATGACCAGGAGCTCATTCGGGAAAGCCTATCCATTGTGTTGAGTATGGATCACGAAATTGAAATTGTTGGATTGGCGCAAAATGGTATTGAAGCTATCAGCCTTTGTGAACAGCATAAGCCAACAATTATTCTTATGGATATTAATATGCCTGAAATGAACGGTATTGCTGCAACCAAAATAATCAAGCAGCGTTGGCCAGATATCAAAATTATCATCTTAACTACCTTCCAAGAGGTGAACCATGTTATTGATGCGTTAAAGATAGGTGCAGAAGGTTATTTGCTAAAAGCGATACATCCAAAAGATTTACTTTCCGGCATAAAACTAATCCATAAGGGCGGCACACTGCTTCCACAAGATTTAGCAAAACTTCTCGTCCAACAAATTAACAGTAACGAAAACTCTAGGACTCAAGAGAACACGACAAGATACAATTTAACAGAGCGTGAAGAAGAGGTGCTTGAATGCCTTGCTTTAGGGCTTAGTAATAAACATATTGCGCAAAAGTTGTTTTTATCAGAAGGTACCGTCAAAAATTACATTTCTAATATTTATCATAAATTAGACGTGAAGGACCGGTTCCAAGCAGCATTAAAAGCTCAGCAGGAAGGGCTAATCTAAATGGTTCCTGAACGAAAACAAACCATCCTACTTGGGATGGTTTGTTGAACTAGTTTATGATTTTCTGTTTTTATTAGTAGTAGGGGATTTTCGCGGTTTAGGTGATACTTTTTTATCTTCGCGAGCGTCCACTATCTCCCCCTTGTAGAAATCCTTTTTACTGAATGTAATCCCCAGATCATGCCCCATTTTTTTAAGGAAGCTTTCCTCACGTGCGTTCACAATGGAGATGACTACACCCTTTTTCCCCATTCGGCCTGTTCGACCTGAGCGGTGAACATATTGTTCTGTAGTTTTCGGAAAATCAAAATGGATCACATAGGTAACATCTTGAATATCAAGGCCCCTTGCCGCTACATCAGTTGTCAGCAATAATGGAATTTTTCCAGCA
>NZ_JBALOX010000013.1:20218-20496 GCF_036965165.1 Bacillus sp. JJ1521
ATCGATTGCTGCCGTTCTTGCTTGTTCGCTTCGCCAGCTAGAACCGCAACATCAATATGGTTATAGGTTAACTTGGATTCAATTTCTTCAACCTTATCGAGACTTTTTATAAAAGCAATTGCCTTATCTGGCTCGGTAAACATAATTTTACGAAGCACGTCGATTTTATCACGCTGTTCACTTAGGAAATAGATGTGGGTCGTGTTTTCCTGGTTGAGAGTTTGTTGGACCCGTATGATCTCCGCGTTGTTCATTAAAGACTTCGCAATCTTTTCAGT
>NZ_JBALOX010000013.1:20591-31470 GCF_036965165.1 Bacillus sp. JJ1521
TGCATTTTCATTTTTTTCATTTTAATTAGTTCAATAATACGCCCCGTTGTTCCAATCACAATTTGCGGACGTTCTTTTAACTTTTCGACTTGTTTTTTTACATTTGCACCGCCAATGAAAGAGCCGCTTACGATGTTTGTGCCTTTCGTCCATTTTTTTACCTCGTCAAAAATCTGCATGACGAGTTCCCGGGATGGGGCAAGGATTACAACTTGGATTCCGTTCTTTGTTTCGTCGAGCTTTTGTATTGCAGGAAGTAAATAGGAAAGAGTTTTCCCTGTTCCCGTTGGGGATTCGCAAATGACGTCCTTCCCCTGGAGGATTGCGGGAATCGCTTTTTCTTGAATACCTGTCGGTGCTTCGAAGCCCGATTCCTGCCAGATTTCCTGTATTAAAGGTTTCATTTCATCTAATTGAGACCATTTTGACATTGTTTTGTACCTTCCTTGTTCTGTTCACTATCAAATGCGCCTTGAGCGTATTTGCGCCCGATTTTTTTCGAGCTTGCTCGAAAAATTTCCTCTGAAAAAATCGTGGCATCCGCCGGAGGCTTTAACTTTATTCAGCCTTAGGTTAAACTCATCACTAAATTGTATATATTTTTTGCAATCATACCCCGCTTGGAGGAGGAGCGACTTCTTTTGAATAAAGTTAATTTGACTAGTTTTTATTCTAACTATCTTTTGGGGAAAGTGCAAAAAGTACTTTGTTCGGGAGAATGTTTATTCTCTACTTGGACTAATCGTGAATATTTCGTTAGAAAGTTGATGACTTGCAAATGTGTCTGGTCTACAACACCACCAACTTCCTAATAAATGGATTGTGGCGTACTCCCTGAACGGCTGGAGTGCCTTCAACCTCCTAATAACTGGAATGCGCCGCACTCCCAGAGTGACTGGAGTACCTTCAAATTCCTAATAACTGGAAGACAGCGTACTCCCTGAACCGCTGGACTGTCTCCAACCTCCTAATAACTGGAATGTGCAGCACTCCCAGAGCGACTGGAGTACCACCAATCTCCTAATAACTGGAATTAGTCGCACTCCCAGAGTAACTGGAGTGCCGTCAACTTCCCAATAACTGGAAGATAACGCACATCCAGGTACCCTATGACCTATTCACAATAAAAATGCCCCTCAGGCAGAATGAAGGACATTAACAAAACATTGTTCTATTAGATTTGAATAGCTTCTTTTACTTTTGACGATGGGTCTTGTGTGAATGTTCCTTTGTATTCAACAACGTCAATTTCACAGTTTGGGCCGATGTTGACGTTATTTCCTCGAACCATTTTGGCGTTTGTATATTCGATATCAATTTCATCTGCCTCGATCATTTCTGTTGTCAGGGAGATTGGATAGACAGATTTAAAAATATTATTTAGGAAACTAAAAATTCCTTTCTTGGCCTTAATGATTCGACCACCGATTTCTTTAGCGCGGCATTCACCGGCTATAGAGATATCTATTACGTCCGCGTTTAATAATCCTCCGATTGCAAAGCCACCTTCGCATTTGAATTCTTCGATCTCACAATCTTCTCCTACAGTTACCTTACCTTTAATTTTTATTTCTTCTCCCTTTAAACTGCCGCCAATTTTTCCTTTACCAGAAATCTTCATTTTATTCACTTTTGCATTGCCAAGAATGCCGCCAGTACCATCTATAGTAAACTGATCAAATTCGATGGAGCCTTCAATGTTTCCACTTCCGTTTATTTGTCCTTCATTTCCTTCTATATTTCCTGTAACGGTGCCAGTGCCGTTGATTTTAAAATCATTACACTCAATATCACCATGAACGGTGCCTTTTCCATTGATTAATACTTTCTTAAAGCTGCCACCGCCGGATGAACCACTTCCGTTAATTAGTAAGTTCCCTTGATTCTCTAAGTTCACCATACTTAAGCCTCCGTTTATATAAGTTTTGTTCGCAGTTCCTCGATTTCATTCACAAAAGCGATCTTAACAATTAGCTTTGTTCCTTGTTCGATTACTAAATCTGTTGTACTTTGCACGATAAAACATGTTGAAACTCCTAGCTTGCGGATGATCACTAGTTCACCGTAGCTTTGTTTTTCTTTTGCAAAATATTCATTTGAAACTTGGATTACCATTTTCGCTTCCTCAAGACTGATATCTCCTGATTGCAGAAGCTTTTCAACTAAATAGACCGTTAAGATTCCTTCAAAATGAAACTGATCTGGGCTTTCTTTAATTTGTTCTAGGTAGAGATTGATGGTTGTTTCAGAAGCAAGGCCTCGTTTCACGAGTTCCATTTTAGTCAGGTTCATTTCACCGACGCTCGGTGAGAACATTTCCGCCATTTCATCGAGAGATAGATTTTCCTTCATTTTTTGAATCCGGTCAATTCGTTCTAGAATCCTTTCTTTTGGAAAAAAGGTCTCCTGCCCAGTAAAGGTGGATTTACGAATAAACCATTCCTCAGGAATCAAGTCTTTTCGCTTCCATCTGTAAAGCTGCCCATAAGAAATGCCTGTTACTTCTAGTAAATCTTTTTTCGATAATAACTCTTCGCTCATTTCTAACGGCTCCTTTCTATAAAAATAATGTAACATAACACTGTTACGTTATGCAACAAAAAATAGTAATCATTTATAAAAATAGGCATGACTCGGATTTCGTCATCCAAACCCACAAAAAAAGCTGAATCGCAGGGTTGCGAAACAGCTTTTTTTGTATTTTTATCTTGCCAACCATCCACCATCAACAGCAAGGGTATGGCCATTCGTATAATCAGATGCACGGCTTGCTAGGAAAACGACCGCACCCATCAGGTCGGCTGGAGTTGCCCAGCGTGCAGCAGGAATACGTGATAGGATTTCCGCATTGCGCTTTTCATCTGCACGGATTTGTGTTGTGTTATTTGTTTCTACATATCCAGGTGCGATGGCATTTGTTTGAATTCCATATTCAGCAAGTTCGTTGGCAAAGGACTTGGTAAGTCCGTGCACAGCATGCTTACTTGCTGTATATGGAGGAACAAATTTTCCGCCTTGGTATGAAAGCATCGATGCAACGTTGATAATTTTTCCGCTCTTTTGTTCAACCATTACTTTTGCGGCCTCTTGGCTTAAGAAGTAAAGTGAGTTTAAGTTAAGGTCGATGACCGCATCCCAATCCTCTTCCTTGTATTCCAGGATTGGAGAACGACGGATTGTACCTGCGTTATTAACTAAAATATCAACTGTTCCATATACTTTTACACATGCCGCTACTACTTCTTTTGCATTTTCACGTTTTGATAAATCCGTTTGGAAAAATTCGACGCGACGCCCTTCTTTTTCGATTAATTCTCTTGTCTCGTCCCAGCTAGTGCCGTGTGTGGTAATAAAAAGGTCCGCTCCAGCTTTTGCTAATGCAACTGCAAAGCCTTGACCTAGCCCAGTAGCTCCGCCAGTTACAATAGCAACCTTTTCTTTTAAAGAGAAAAAGTCTAATGAGAAATCAGACAATTGTTTTGTCATTTCTATATCCCCCAGTTTCTGATTATCGTAGATCTTCCATTGGTACAACATCCATGTCAGTGTAAGTGATGTTTTCGCCACACATACCCCAAATGAATGTATAGTTGCTTGTTGCTGTACCAGTATGAATTGACCAGCTTGGCGAAATCGCCGCTTGTTCATTTTTCATAACAAGATGTCTTGTTTCGTCCGGTTGACCCATGAAGTGGAATACACGGGTTTCTGGCTCCATATCAAAGTATAGGTAAACTTCCATTCGGCGCTCATGTGTATGACATGGCATTGTGTTCCAAACGCTCCCTGGAGAAAGCATCGTTAGACCCATTTGTAGTTGGTTACTTTCACATACATTTGGATGTACGTATTGATAGATTTTGCGCTCGTTAAGTGTTCCAGGCTCGCCTGTTTCAAATGGTGTAATTTCATTGATATCAATTTTTACAGTTGGATACTTGTGGTGCGCGGGTGCCGAATTGATATAAAATTTCGCAGGATTGTTTGGATCCTTTGAGCGGAATAATACTTCCTTCGTTCCTTTACCAACATATAGTCCATCTTGTCGAACCATGTTATACTCTTCACCATCAAGGATGACCATACCTTCGCCACCGATGTTGATAATTCCTAATTCACGGCGCTCTAAGAAATACTCTACACCTAATTCTTTATTAAGCGTAATTGTTAATTCTTTGTCAGTAGGTGTTACTCCACCAAAGATCATACGGTCATTATGTGTATATGTTAACTTTACCTGACCAGGCTCGAAAATTGTTTCAACTAAAAATTGGTTTCTTAACTCATCTGTATTAAATCGTTTAATTTCCTCCGGATGATTTGCATAACGTGTTTCCATTTTTGTTTCCATTATTATATTCCTCCTAAAAGTAATATTATTTATATTTGAATATCTTTAACGGACGATTTTACCTGGTGCATTTTCGGCAAATGCTTTGATTTCCTCTTCCGAAAAGACATTGCTATCTCCATGAATAGTATGTTTTAATGCAGAAGCTGCAGTACCAAAGGTTACAATTTGCTCGGGCTCGTGTCCTTCTAAAATTCCAAAAAGTATTCCAGAAGCAAACGCATCACCGCCCCCAACTCTTTCTACAATTTGGTTAATGTCATGCACCCTTGATTGATACAACTCTCCGTTGAAAAATAAATTGCCTTGCAATCGATTATGCGAAGCAGAAAACACTTCTCTAAAAGTAGAGTATAAGAATTTGATATTCGGATACATTTCAGTAATCTTTTTATAGTAAAAAGCAAGTTTTCCAGAATGGTCCAACGAATCATCTGCTTCTTCAATTCCCAATAGGTTAAGCGCATCCAATTCTCCACATGAACAAAAATCTACGTATGGTAAAAATGGTTTGATCGCAGCGGAAGCTTCGTCAAGGCTCCATAATTTTGCTCGGTAATTAAAATCAAAACTTGTTTTGACACCTAATTCTTTGGCAATCTTTAAACCCTGTAACGTTAATCCCTGCAAGGATTTTGAGAGTGCGGGTGTAATCCCTGATACATGAAACAGATCAGCGCCTTGTAAAATTTCAGTAAAATTAATTTCATTCATCGACAACTGTGCAAAGCTTGAGCCTTTTCTGTCATATGTGACCTGTGCACTTCTTTCACCTACACCCGTTTCCAGGTAGTATGTACCTAGGCGCTCCCCACCTTTTATAAGACAATCAGTATGAATCCCATATGAATGTAAATGTCGTTCATATGCTTGACCGAGTGGATTATTCGGTACTTTCCCAACAAAATAGACATCGTAGCCAAAACGTGAAAGGGATGCTCCTACATTTGCCTCAGCACCACCGTAATGCATTAAAAGCTGATCTGATTGAAAAAGGCGTTCTCCCAAATTAGTAGAAAAGCGAAGTAAAGGTTCACCAAATACAACAATCTTTTTCATGGTTTACGCCCCTCTTGCTTCTTTAACTTTAGCGACATATTGGGCTGCGTATTCGGTTATTTTCGCATAATCTCCTGTTTTCGCAGGAGCAACTAAATTTCCGCCTACACCAACAGCCACACAACCATTTTTAATCCATTGATCAATATTATCAAGGCTTACTCCACCCGTCGGCATGACATTCACTTGTGGGAGTGGTGCTTTAACCGCTTTCACAAAATCTGGTCCAAAGGCGTTCCCCGGAAAGAGCTTAATAATGTCTGCACCTGATTCAAGTGCATGTTTCATTTCCGTAATGGTCATGCATCCCGGCATGTACGGAATTTGATACAAGTTACATAGTTTAGCAGTTTCTACATCAAAGCTAGGGCTCACAACAAATTGTGCTCCTGCTAATATAGCGATTCTTGCAGTGGTTGCATCAAGAACGGTTCCAGCACCAATTACAACTTCACTGTTTTGGTAAATAGAAGCGAGCTCCTTGATAACCTCGTCAGCTCCATCAACTGTAAAGGTCACCTCGATTCCTTTGATTCCACCCTCTACACAGCTTTCTGAGATTTTAACTGCTTCTTCTTTTGAGTCTGCTCGGACAACGGCGACTACGCCGCAATCCGCGATTTTTGAGAGTATCTTTATTTTTTTCATAATTGCCTCCAAAATCTATTGACTATTTCCTATTTGGAAATTAACTTTATTATATGGAAACTTATAATGCCATTATATATAATAGTGAAAGGGATTTCAACAGATAGATTAATAATTTACGGAAATTTACGAAAAGAGTGTGAATACCATGGAAGAAAAGAAGCAACCATATGGCACTGTCCTTATTAAAGCCGATAATATTTTAAAATACTTGTCCACTGTCGACAAACCTCAAAGCCTTCAACAAATAGCGAAAGAAACGGAGCTAACTAGCCCTACTGCATTAAAAATTTTAGATACTCTTCAATTAATAGGCTATGTGCAAAAGGATGAGGAAACAAAAAAATTCCGCTTAGGTAGAGCGATTATTAAATACGCCAACAAAGCATTAAACCAATCCGAAATCAAAGATCTTGCACAGCCCTTTTTGGAAAAACTAAGAAAAGAAACAACCGAAACTGTCCATATGGGCATTCTTGACCAATCAAGCATAATCTATATAACAAAATTAGAAAGTTTCAATCCCGTCTCCCTGTATTCCCGTGTCGGAAAAGCAATTCCTCTCTATTGTTCCGCAATGGGAAAATCAATCCTTGCCGATCAAAGCGACAAACAAATTGAAGACTATTTGAACAACCATACATTAGAAAAAAAGACAGAAAAGACGATTACAACTAAAGAAGGTTTTATGAGAGAAATCAATGAAATCCGAAAAAACGGATTTGCATTTGACAATGAAGAACACGAAGCAGATATCTTCTGTGTAGGGGCAAGTATTACCGCTAATGGCAAAAATCATGGCGCTTTTAGTGTCAGTGTTCCAAAATATCGGATTACCGATGAGTTTATTAATCAAATAATTGAAAATGTCCTTGCTTGTAAAAGAGGGATTGAAGGTGAATTAGTATAATTTTAAAAGGGCAGAATCGGTTAAGCTGCCCTTTTTAAAGGTCTCTCCTGAAATTAACAATGAATAGCACATTCTTGTTATCACTACTCCCCTAATAGTTTTTTTGTCATCCAAACTCCTAATTATAAAAACTATCAAAAAACTTATTGACCTTTTTTCCACCCTCTGATACTATACCAATATATTAAAAATCAATGACGAGAAAGAGTACGATTGGAATCCTGTTCCCCAGAGAGTCGACAGTTGCTGAAAGTCGATGTTCAGAGCCATCCGAAAATCATCTCAGAGATGCAAAGCCGAAAAAAGTAAGCTTTGACGGGGATCCGCCGTTACAAGGAAGACGTATGTTAGTACGTTAGTGAGCGTCGCGCTTTTTTAAGTGCGGAATTTGGGTGGTATCGCGAGTTAACCTCGTCCCTTTTTTGGGGGCGAGGTTTTTTTATTTTGTCTTGGGAAATGGACCTGTCCCTTTGTCCCAAAAAACAACAAAAGGAGAGATTCAAGATGAAGAAGTTAGATACTATATTTATTGGTTTTATGTTATTTTCAATGTTCTTTGGGGCTGGAAATTTAATTTTCCCACCGTTTTTAGGCGCTGGCGCAGGTACAAACTTTTGGACTGCTATGCTTGGATTTATCGTAACTGGAGTCGGATTACCGGTATTGGTTATCTTTGCTGTTTCCCTTGTAAAAGGGGGTGCTCAGGCAATGGGCGATCGCGTCCATCCTGTATTTAGTACAGCTTTTATGGTTGCTGTGTATCTATGTATCGGACCATTTCTTGCGATTCCAAGAAACGCAAACGTTGCGTTCGAAATGGGGATTACCCCATTTTTATCTGAATCAACAAATACAGCTCTTATTTTATTACTTTTCTCAGTTGTCTTCTTTGGAGTCGTATATTTTATTAGCTTAAACCCAAGCAAAATGGAACAATATATGGGACGCTTCATTGCTCCAACATTAGTTGTTGCAATCGTCATTTTAATCGCTGTTGGATTATTTAAGATTGATACACCTTTCCTTAGTCCAACAGAAGGCTATCAAACGGGTGCGTTTTTCACAGGATTCATTGAAGGTTATAACACCATGGATGCTCTTGCCTCTTTGGCATTCGGTATTGTTATCTTAAACTCGATCCAAAAAAGAGGTATCTCAGACCGCTCACAGTTAACAAGACATACTTTTAAAGCTGGAATGATTGCAGGGGTTCTGCTTTCTGGTATTTATGTTGGAATTGGATTAATTGGTGCTAAGATGGCTGGCACTGGGACATTTACAGATGGTACAGGTATTTTATCTTCAGCAGCCACCCAATTATTTGGACAAAGTGGAACAGCACTGCTTGGCTTGATTTTCACATTAGCTTGTTTCACAACCGTTGTTGGATTAACAACAGCCTGTGGACAATACTTTTCAAACTTAATTCCGAAGGCAAGCTATAAAACAGTCGTACTTATTGTGACATTAGTTGGGTTTACCCTTTCGAACCTTGGATTATCACAGATTTTAAAAGTTTCTATTCCTTTCTTAGTGATGACTTACCCACTACTAATTGTGTTAGTCGTGTTAACCTTCTTTAGTCGTTATTTTAAAAATGTGAAAACTGTTTATGGTTCTGCGATGTTGTTCACTGGTGTATTTGCACTCATCAGCGGATTAAATGCATTTGGGCTTGACCTAGGACCTGTTCAGGATATGAAAAATATGCTTCCACTTGCTTCTGCTGGATTAGAGTGGATCGTTCCCTCTCTCGTTGGTACAGCATTAGGACTTGTAATGAGTCAATTTAGTAAACGCACAGAAACTGCTGGGACCGAGATAAAGGCATCCTAAAAATGAAAGGATAGATACCGTGACGGTACCTATCCTTTTTTCAGTCTGTCCTGATATCCAATAATTTTTGACGTAATTCTGTTTCCATCGAAGCAAGCTCAAGCTCTGCCTGACGACGCTTGTTACGGCCTTCCTCTTGAATACGTAATGTTTCCTCTAATGTAGAAATCAGGTTTTCCTTTGTTCTCTTCAATGTTTCCACATCGACTAAACCGCGCTCATTTTCCCGCGCTGTTTCAAGCGTATTGCTTTTTAACATTTCAGCATTCTTCAGTAAAAGGTCATTTGTTGTTTTCGAAACTTGTTTTTGTGCTTCTACTGCATTACGCTGTCTGATTAAGGTTAACGCAATCGCCACTTGGTTTTTCCATAACGGAATTGCCGTCATGATCGATGATTGAATTTTTTCCACAAGTGCCTGGTTTGTGTTTTGAATGAGACGAATTTGCGGTGCACTTTGAATGGTGATTTCCCTGCTTAGTTTCAGGTCATGAACACGTTTTTCAAGGCGGTCTGCAAATTGAACCATATCATTTACTTCTTGAACCTTCATTTGATCATTCGTTGCTTCTGCTTGTTTCTTTATTTCTGGTATGATTTTTTTGTGCATCTCCTCAAGCTTCAGTTCACCTGCAGCAATATAGACATTTAACGCATCAAAATAATCTTTATTATTGCCGTAAAGCTTTTCTAAAATCGCAATGTCTGATAATAGGACATTTTTACTTCGGTCAAGCTTCACACTGATTCGATCAATCTGTGCCCCCGTTTTTTGATATTTTGACAGTACCTCCTGAACGGAACTAGAGACTTTTCCAAAGATCCGTGAAATAACAGATCGTTTTTCAGGATTCAATTCCTCAGGACTCATACCATCAAGACTTTTCATCAGGTCTGAAATGATTTTTCCAACTTCACCCACGTCATTCTTTTGAACATGTTCTAGCATTGTGTTAGAAAATGAAAGCAGCTTGTTTTGCGCTGGTGTTCCATACGAAATCATCGCTTGGTGATTGGTTGGGTCAATTTGTTTCGCAAGCTGTAGTGCTTTTTCTTTATTTTCTTCCGGCAGTACATCTACCAAACGAACAGGCTTTTTCTCACCTTCTTGCGTTATGATAAGTGGATTTTCCTGTTCCTCTTTTTTCTCATCAAATGGATTTGCAAGTAATTCATCCATTAAATTGGGTGATTCATTATATTTTGGAGAATACTGTTCACTCATATTGATTTACCTCCTGTTTTGATCAATGAACTGAGAATCATTTGCTTGTTTATTCGAGTTTTTTGCCACATCGATTTCAAATTGTAGGTCTTCTATATCATTCGAGAGCATTCTGTGTAAATCCTTTTCAATTGTGTTCGTTAATTCTTCAAGTACCCTGCGTGTTTCATGTAGTGACCGTTCAAGTTCGCTATTTTTCTTCGGTTGGGATGAAAGAAAAGCATACTTCTCGGTTAACTCCACAACTGAATCAAGATGCGAAAAATAGAATCGTTCTGCTAGATAAAAGCGCCGAGGTTCACTCTTCGTTAAGCGATAAATTTTCTTTGTAACACGATGCAGGTCAACTCTTTGCTTTAATGACGGAATGTGGCGAACGGTAAAAATGGATTTATTTAATCGAGCAAGTTTTTTTCTTGCTTCTTTTAAATTTCTCTCAATATACTGATATTCCTTCCTCGAAAGCCGATGTTTTCGTAAAAAGGATTGTTTTATTATGGCAGACGTGCCTATGTAGGCAATCGCACCGCCTAATAATGCATAACCAGACGAAAGTAGGTAAGCTAGATCAAACGCAAAAAAGCTTACTAACCAAACAGTAACCGTTGTCGGGACTGAAACGAACGATTTAACAATAAAAGCGAGAAACGAATTCATACCATCGACTCCTAACATTTAAGTCTTACTATTATATACGAACCAACACGAACGTTGGTTTCAAAAACTTCTGAGGGAAAATTTGGTGTAAAGTGCCTGCCGTTGTTGAAGAACTTTCCGGTGGCAACCGCGTTGCGTTCGGGACCTCATAAGCCCGATGAAGGACTTTTTAGTGGCAACTGCATTGCGTTCG
>NZ_JBALOX010000013.1:31631-73110 GCF_036965165.1 Bacillus sp. JJ1521
GCAACTGAATTGCGTTCGGGACTTCATAAGACCGTTGAATTGAATTACCATAAAACCCCACTATCTCTTCCCTTCAATCTTTTCTTCTTCCTCAACTTAACTATACTATAAGATATTTATTCAAACTATGGACCTAGAAATTACAAGTATCTAAGACTTAAGGCGTATTTTCAAAATAACACTTTAAAATCTGTCCTAATCATAGGTCTCTCCTACATAATTATAGTCTTTTTTTAAAATTATAGTAAATTATCTGGAATTTCTTCATATAATGTAGTATAGTACATTATATCACTAATGCACTAATGTACATAATCACCTAAGGGAGGTGTATATTATGAAGTTTAAGCAGGATGGCACAAAGCCTATTTATGTCCAGATTTCAGAATGGATTGAAACCGAAATCTTGAGCGGAGCTATACCTGAGGATCATAAAGTGTTTTCCCAGTATCAGCTTGCCGAGATGTTTAATATTAATCCTGCTACTGCTGCGAAGGGGCTTAATCTCCTTGCAGACGAGAATATCCTATATAAAAAGCGTGGCTTAGGCATGTTTGTGACACCAAATGCCAAACAATTTATTTTAGAGAAAAGGAAAAGTCAAACGATGAAAAGTCTTGTATTGGAGCTTGTGATGGAGTCGGAGCGGTTAGGAGTAAGTATAGAAGAATTAGTCAATATGATTAAAGCTGAAAAAGAACGGCAGAGGGGGAATCGGAAGTGAATGCAATTGAAGTTCAAAACGTATCGAAACTGTACGGTGGTATAAAAGCTTTAGATCAACTTACTTTTACAATTGAGCCAAATACGATAACTGGGGTCATTGGGAGAAATGGTGCTGGAAAAACTACTCTTTTAAAAATAATCGCTGGATTTTATCCAGTATCTTCTGGTGACGTTCGCGTTTTTTCAGAAAATCCTTTTAATAATTTAAAAGTATCTTCCAATCTCATTTTTGTGGATGACAATATGGCCTTCCCGCCTTGGCTTAATTTAGCTGAAATCTTAAAAGCAAGTGCAAGCTTTTACCCTAATTGGGATCGTGAATTGGCAAAACGCCTATTCGATTATTTTGATTTAAATCCAAAGCAACTTCATCATCATCTCTCAAAAGGAATGAAAAGTACTTTTAATATGATTATCGGTCTTTCTTCCCGCTGCCCGATTACAATCTTCGATGAACCAACAACTGGAATGGATGCAGCCATACGAAAGGATTTTTACAAAGCTTTATTAAAGGATTACATCGCGCATCCTAGAACAATCCTTTTTTCAAGCCACCTTCTTAACGAAATTGATAGTATTCTAGAAAATGTTCTCCTCATTCGAAATGGAAGTGTTGCACTTCATGTACCAATCGATGATCTGAAGGAATATGCCGTGGGACTTCGAGGTAAAACAGATGTCATCGAACAAATTACAAAGGGTATGGAAGTCATTTATGTTGAGGATATCGGAAATGATTACATTTATTCAGTTGTAAAGGATATTTATCCTGAAACAACCTGGCTGGAAGCAAAGAAGCTTGGGATTGAACTATCACCTGTAGCGACAGACGACCTTTGTGTGTATCTCACCGCAAAGAATAAAGGGGGTATAAATGATGTCTTTAACTAATGCGAGTTTACTTGATGTTGTCCGAAAGCAATTGGTTTTCAAAGTTCGATCATATTATGGTACATTTTCAAGTCTAGTAACTGTCCAGGCGATTGCGCTTTTGTTTTCTTTTAATGGGGTTGGATCGATGGGAATGGGTGGAAGTATAAGCATCTCCACTTACTCCGGAAGCATGATTTTTGCATTTACTATCTTTTGGGCTTTCATTACGGCAATCACTTTATCAACAAAACCCTATCACTATATTGATTTTTCATTTGTAACAAACAGAATGAGCAGCCATCTTTCAACAATCGGGATGATGATTATCTATTCTTTCATCGCCAGTATCACCTCGACATTTGCCGGGATTCTGTTAAGAGTGATCCTATTTTTTAAAGATGGCGGTAATAAAATAATTGCGGATCATTTCTTCCTACCGTTCTCTGACTTGCTTGTAGGAATTTATGTTGGAACCCTATATCTGATGCTCTTCGCAACCTTAGGATATTTAATTGGAATGTTTACACAGATGAATAAGCTGTTCGGATTTGTAATCCCAGCACTTCTAATTGGCTGGGCAATATTTGAAGTAAGGGCAAATGATAAGGTTAGCTATATTATGTTTTTTGCTAGTGAATCATCCATTTTTACTTTTACAATCAAAGTTGTGATTACAGTTGCGGTATTGATGTGGATTGTAATAGCTGCAACTAACCGATTGGAGGTTCGAAATTAATGTCAGCAATCGCAATTGTACTTCCTATTATCATCTTGTTTATTATAACAGTTATCCTGCTTACGATATTTGTTGGTAAAAAGTCCTATGGTGCTAAAAGTACGAAAATTTTAATCGGAAGCTATTTTACCATTTTAGCAGTGTCCGTCATTGTTTATTATTGCATACCTAAATCAAGCTTTTTTTCAACCGTAAGTAGTACACAGGCTTTGACCTATGAACAAATTCATCAGGCAATTGAACAAGGGACATTTAAAGATGTTGAAACGATACAGGAGAAAGGTAAATGGGATTTCACATTCGATAAAGAGAACCTTAATGTTCAATACTTAGATAACATAAACATGTTTACTATTTTTGATCGGAAAGAAAATAATGACCAAACCATTGAGGTTATCTATTATTTAGCAAATACAAATTTTAATGGCTACGATTTTTATGAAGAGATCCCATTACCAATCGTTTCAATCGAAGGTAATTATTTGATCGCGAATCCCGCAATGAATCATGAGGTAAAACTCTATAGTTTTCATAATGATTTTGTGATTTCACAGTTTAGAGGTGGCGGAATCACGGAGGAGTTTGACAATAGACATGACGATGATACTCCATTTAATTATGAATTTATCATCATCCGTGTCCCGAAAAACCTTGAATTAACCGGGAGCGAATTTGTTAACTTTCTCGGGGAATGAGTCCACAAAAAAGGAAGGGGTTTCCCTTCCTTTTTCTATGCATATTTTTGTTTACTTGGATCCTTCAATACGGTTGAATAGCTGTAGAGCAGGTTTTCAAAAATGACATCCCATTTTTGAGTTAATGCATATTTTCTTCCTTCCATTCCCATTCGACTACGAACACCGTCGTTTTCTAGTAAATGCAGAATCTTATTCGTTATTTCTTCTGTATTACCAGGCTCACACAAATAGCCGGTAATTCCTTCTTGAACAACATTCTTAACTCCACCTGCATTCACCCCAATAACCGGTGTACCGCTAGCCATTGATTCGAGCATGACATTCCCAAAGGTCTCTGAAGATGATGGAAAAACAAATAAATCTGAAGCAGCATACACTTCTGCCAGTTCCGTCCCTTTTAAAAATCCAGTAAAGGTCATAGTGGCTGGAGCCTCTTCCTCCATTTTTCTGCGTGACGGCCCGTCGCCAACGATTAGCCATTGGATTTTCTCACTCCACTCCGGTGGCAATGAATTTGCAATTTCAACTAGTAACTCTACATTTTTTTCAGGCGCTAATCGCCCCACATAAGTAAGCATATACTTTTTGGAAGTCTGATATTTTTCCCGAACAACGTCCTTTTTATAGTAAGGATTAAACAACTCGCAATCAACCCCGTGAGTCCATATTTCTATATCAGCAAACCCTTTTTCTTCAAGCTGCTTTTTCGTCACTGGGGTTGGCACATATAGCTTTTGAAATGGTCGATGGAACCATTTCATATAGGACCACAAAGGATTGGATAAAAATTGCAAATCATAAAATTGTAGATAAAAATCAAAATCTGTATGGTAGGAACCTACAAGCGGAATGTTCAACTTTTTTGCGTAATAGCTCCCGCAAAATCCTATATTAAAGGGTGTTGCAACATGGATGATATCTGGTGAGAATTTTTCGAGTTCAGACCGTATTTGAAGCATATTCGGAAATGCAAGTCTGCACTCTGGATAAAGGAAAAAAGACAAGCTTTTAAATCGGTGTATGTGACTAGATACGTATTCGTTAGAGTCAGACTTTGGCGCAAACACCTTAACATCAATACCCTGTTCCTTTAGATAATCAGTAAATCTTTTTAATGTACGTGCTACACCGTTTACCTCTGGATAATAGGTATCTGTAAAGATCGCGATTTTCATAAGATCCCCCTTAAGGTAGATTCTGTTAATTGAATTACGAAAAGATAACTTGTTATTCCAGCTGCTGTTCCCAAAACGCAACCTGCCATCACGTCAGATGGATAATGTAGACCTAAAAAAATTCTTGATAGTCCAACACATATCCCGATCGGGATAAGTATGATTGAGAGGTATGGCATATATAAAATAAAAGGAATAATAACCGAAAAAATTGCCGTTGTGTGCCCCGAAGGAAACGAATGGTCTGTTAAAGCTTTTAAAGGAAACTTCGATTTTTCCACGATTAAATACGGTCTTTTCCTCGGGTATAGTCCCTTAATTACATGTACAGGTAAATGACTAAGCGCTAAGGAAAGCGCACTTGCAACAGCAGTTATCCTTAATTGATTTGTAGTCAATAAAGCTAATGTAAGACAAGTGATAATAGTAAAAGTTGCCCCACCTAAAAATGTGATTCTGGAGAAGAAAAAGTGTAGCCATTTTTGATCGTAATGCTGGTTTACTTTTTGATAAATTTGACAATCAACATTATAAATTGAAAGAAAAAGCTTCATGATCCAACTCTCCTCTCTTAACCTTTACAGCTTTTTCGTTAATGTATTCACCACTGTTGGTCTTCCTACTGAAACATATAACAGGGGAAATTTCTGCACTTCTTCTAGAGAGTAGCAATTTCTTCCGTCAACCACTCTTGGTTCGTTCATATATATACTGTATAGGTTTAAAGGAAATTGTTTAATTTGCTCCCATTCGGTTGTAATGATTGTAAGGTCGGCTTTTTCAATGGCTATTGGAATTTCATCTGTATAGTCAATGGAATTCCCAAAAATCTCTTTCCCATTTTGAATGGCTATAGGGTCGTATGCAATGACACTAGCTCCCTCCTGAAGAAGTTCTCTAATGACTGTGATGGAAGCAGCTTCCCTTATATCATCTGTATTTGGTTTAAAGGAAAGTCCTAAAACCGCAACCTTCTTTCCTTTTAATGAATCCAAAATCTCTTTTGCCTTTAAGACAGGAAACGATTTTTGACGATTATTCACTCGAATGACAGCCTCAAGTAATTCAAAATGATGACCCAAACTTCCTGAAGTTTGAATTAATGCTCTCGTATCTTTAGGAAAACAAGAACCTCCATAGCCAAGACCTGCTTTCAAAAAATAAGGTCCAATTCGTTGGTCTTTTCCGATTCCGTAAGTTACGTCGTCAATGTTTGCCCCTACTTTTTCACACATTCTCGCAATCTCATTTACAAAGCTTATTTTTGTAGCAAGAAAAGCATTTGAGGCATATTTAATCATTTCTGCGCTCTTCACATCCGTTTTAATGATTGGAATTTTGAGTGGTTGATAGATTTGTTCAAGAACCTCGGCACTTTCTTGATTGATTGCTCCAACTACAATTCGATCTCCATAAAAGAAATCAAAGACAGCAGAGCCTTCTCGTAAAAATTCAGGGTTTGAAATAACCTCAACCTGAAGCTGCGGGAGCTTATTAGAATCAATGATCCTTTTAATTTTTTCATTTGTTCCCACAGGGACGGTGCTTTTCGTACATATAATGACATCACTTTCAATATGAACAGCAATTGTTTCAGCAACATTATAGACATAATCGAGATTTGCAGTACCGTCCACATGCTGGGGAGTCCCCACTGTGATAAAAATAATATCAGCATTTGTGTACGCAAAACGTGGGTTCGTCGTAAAATAGAGTCTGCCTTCTTTCAAGTTTTTCCTTAAAAGTGGGTCCAACTCGGGTTCGTAAATGGGGGAATACCCTTCCTGCAGCTTTTCTACTTTTTCAGTTTGGATATCAATGCAAATTACTTCATGCCCAAGTTCAGCTAAACAAACACTTGTAACTAGTCCCACATACCCTGCACCAGCAACCGTAATCTTCATCTAACCCCTCCAATGCCTTTTACTATATTTTATCGAAAAATTGCGATTATTTTCTTTAGCCACGGTTAAAGAATTGTAAAGTTTTGGTGAAGAGCATATAAAAAAGGAAGGGGAGCCCCCTTCCTTTTTTTTACCCCACCATCTTCTCCTCAGAAAACCGTGTACGTTGAATATGAATAAGTCTTGCTGATAACCCAATGCCTGCAGCAAGTAGCCCAAATGACAATCCGATCCAGTAACCTGCAGCGCCCAAATCAGTGAAGTGAGCAAGCCCCCATCCTGCAGGTAAGCAGATGAGCCAGTAGGAAATTAATGTCATCACGAACGCGATATTGACATCCTTGTATCCTCTTAGGGCAGCCTGAGCTGTTGCTTGAATAGAGTCTGACACCTGGAAAAACAATGCGTAAATCAAGAATTGTGCAGTTAATCCAATAACCGCGGTTTCCGTTGAATACAGCCCCGCCACTTCAAACCGGAAGAATATAACGAACAAGCCAGTGACTAGCGCAATGATCATGGATAGTGCAATCCCAAGCCAGCTATAAACTTTCGCATCCTTATAACGGCGTGCACCTACCTCAAACCCAACTAAAACAGTCAATGCCATTGAAATACTCACAGGAATCATATATAGGAACGAAACAATGTTCAATGCGGATTGATAAGCCGCAACAGTTGTAACCGAAAATTTACTAATTAAAATCGTCACTACTGCAAACATACTTGTTTCAAAGAAGGTTGATAACCCCATTGGAATACCGATTTTTAGAATCTCCTTGCTTTCTTTAAAAGTAAACCCTCTCGACCCCACAAAAACTTTAAAGGAAGAAAAAGGTTCTTTCGTAATAACGACGAAAGCAGTTACCCCAACAATAATCCAAAATGTAATCGAGGTTGCCAAACCAGCTCCCCCACCGCCAAGTGCCGGAAAGCCCCAGGCTCCAAAAATCAAAACATAATTTAATAGAAGATTTATAGGTACGGAGACTAATAAAATAAACATCACAACTCTCGTAATCCCTAATGCATAAATGAATGACCGCAGTACATTAAAAATAAATAGCGGAATGATTCCAAAGCTCAACCCTACTAAATAATCATGGGCAGTCTTATGAACACTTTCAGGTAAAATCATCATCGTTAACAACAGATTTAAAAAGATGACTCCTGCCAAAATGACCACTGCTCCGATGATGAGGCTTAAATAAATCCCACTTGATACAACTGACGATACCTCATTGCTCTTCTTTTCACCAAATCTTTGGGCAGCAATTGGTGATACCGCAAGTAAAATCGCACTAATTCCTGTAAAAATGGGATTCCATATGGAAGAACCAATCGCTACCCCAGCCAAGTCCGATGAATTAAATCGACCCGTCATAATCGTATTAAAAAAGACCATGGAAAACATACTCAGCTGTGTAATTAAAATCGGGATCAGCATAACAAAAATCAATTTTATTTTTTCTCTAATGGTGTTTGTTTCGTACATGATTCGTTCTCCTCTATATCAAATGCGCCTCGAACTATTTTTAATCAAACATAACCACTATTATATTCCATCTCACATAAAAATGAACACTTTTTTACTTTGCCTTTACACGAATTTTATATTTAAGTTCCCAATTTTCTGTTATATTAAGAGTAGATTGCAAGACTTTTGGAGGTTGTAGAATCAGATGTCTCGGCTTACAGAACACTTACTCGTCATTTCATTTGACTGTCTATCATCACTAGATTTTCCAATCATTGAAAAGCTGCCAAATTTTAAAAAGCTCTTGGAGCATGCGTCATATTGCCCAAATGTTGAAACGATCTATCCATCTGTTACATATCCCTGCCATGCCACAATCGTCACTGGTAAGTATCCAAGGAATCATGGTATCGTAAACAATACTTTTCTTCAGCCTGGCCGGCCATCGCCGGATTGGTATTGGCATCGTCGTCATGTGAAAAGTACAACATTATATGATGAGGCTAAAAAAGCCGGTATGAAAACAGCCGCTCTTCTATGGCCTGTAACAGCCAAGGCAAATATTGATTACAACATGCCCGAGATTTTCGCGAATCGACCTTGGCATAATCAAATTGTTGTTTCCTTATTTAATGGCAGCCCACTCTATCAATTGGAAATGAATCGTAAATTTGGGCATCTACGAAATGGACTCAACCAGCCTGAGCTTGATGATTTCGTCCTAGAGTCAACGGTCGAAACAATTAAGACTAAAAGGCCACATTTAATGCTAGTCCATTTTGTCGATTTAGATTCACATCGGCATTATCATGGTTTTTCATCTGAAGAAGCAATGGCTGCCCTTCGTCGCCATGATGAAAGACTAGGCAGAATAATGATCGCACTTAAAGAAAGTGGAATCTTTGAAAAAACAACCATTATTGCAGTGGGTGACCATAGTGCATTAGATGAATCCAGAGCGGTTAAACCGAATGTGCTATTAAACAAAGCAGGGCTTATTTCCGTAAACAATGAAGGTAAATTGATAGATTGGAAGGCCTACTGCCAAAGCTGTGATGGCTCTGCATATATTTATATCAAAGATCAAAATGACACAAAAACACATGGCCAGGTAAAAGCTCTTTTAACAGAACTAAGCAATAATGAAGATAACGGAATCGAACGTATTCTTTCTAGGAGTGAAGCTAAGGAAAAAGGGGCCAATGACAATGCCGCATTTATGTTAGAAGCGCGCCTCGGTTACTATTTTAAAGAGCAGCATGATGGTGAGTATATCGATGAAATCAAAGCCGAAGATGTCCGTGAAAAACGCTATACCTTCGCAAGTCACGGCTACTCACCAGAAAAAGAGAACTATACAACTGTGCTCATCGCATCTGGCAAAGGAATTCGTCCAAACATTGAAATACCAGCAATGCATCTAGTAGACGAAGGACCAACCTTTGCCCGTTTATTAGGACTCAATCTAGGAGAAACGGACGGTCAAGTTGTTGAGGATTTACTAGATATTAATTAACTTTTAAGGGGGTTATGGGATGAGGGGGTTTACGAAAGAGGAATCGAGTTGGATGTATTATGATTGGGCCAATTCGGCTTATTCGATTATTATTACAACAGCTGTTTTCCCGATTTTTTACAAGGCAGCTGCAACGAATGCGGGTGTTGATGCTGCAGATTCGACTGCTTATCTGGGCTACACCATTGCCATTTTTACATTTATTTTAGCGATGTTGGGTCCCATTTTAGGAACGATTGCCGATTATCAAGGCTACAAAAAGAAATTTTTCACATTCTTCTTTGCTTTAGGGGTATTCGCAACAGCTTTATTAGCCTTTATTCCCGGTGATAATTGGCTGCTCTTATTAATTGTTTATACATTTGCTGCATTAGGTGCAACTGGATCAAACGTTTTTTATGATGCCTTTCTTGTTGATGTCACAACTGAAGAAAAAATGGACCGCGTCTCCGCTCGCGGATATGGGCTAGGCTATATCGGTAGTACGATTCCATTCCTACTTGCCATTGCCATTATCTTACTTGCTCAAAAGGAAATACTACCTATTTCTGCAATGGTTGCCAGCAAGATTGCCTTTATTATTACAGCCGTCTGGTGGGGGCTGTTCTCGATTCCTATCTTTAAAAATGTGCATCAGCGCTACTATATTGAGCGTGAACCAAAAATAGTGGCGAACAGCTTCAAAAGACTTGGAACTACCTTTAAGGAAATTAAAAAATACCGTGCCGTGTTTTTATTCCTAGTTGCCTACTTCTTTTATATTGACGGAGTTGGGACGGTTATTTCGATGTCTACTGCTTACGGATCAGACCTTGGGATCAGTGCCACAAATCTATTAATCGTATTATTTGTAACACAAGTTGTGGCTGCTCCATTTGCCGTACTGTACGGTAGATTGGCACAAAAATTCACCGGTAAAAAGATGCTCTATGTAGGGATTTTCGTCTATATTATCGTATGTGTGTATGCGTATTTCTTAAAAACGACTCTTGACTTCTGGATCCTTGCAATGCTAGTTGCCACTTCACAGGGCGGAATCCAGGCATTAAGTCGCTCCTATTTCGCGAAGATTGTACCAAAACAAAACGCAAATGAATTCTTTGGCTTTTATAATATCTTTGGAAAGTTCGCATCGATTATGGGTCCATTGCTTGTCGGAGTAACAGCGCAAATAACTGGAAAATCCAATATGGGTGTATTTAGCTTAGTTATCCTATTTATCGTTGGTTTCATCATTCTAACGCGTGTTCCTGAACCAAGCGTAGCAAAATAAGAAATGGTATAATGAAGAAAAACTTGGAAAGAGGACTCGAAATGGATAGAAAAGAAATTGAATACAAACTCCGCGAGTTAAAATTAGACTATGTTCGCCTTCAAAACGACTTGGAAAAACTAGATTCTGTGAATGGTAATATCTCACCATTGGAACGTCAAATTGCAGAGCTCGAAGTAGAAATCAGCACATTATCTAAACAACTGCGCGAAATGTAAAAGGAGTTGCAACCAATACGTTGCAACTCTTTTTTTCATAAAAAAGTAACTGTACTTGCAATTGGATTTAAATGCGCTTCATCCACCCATAAAATGAAATAATTATAAGTTGAACCTTCAATTTGGACAGGGGCAGGATACCTGATAATGGCTGCTGCATGTCGTTTCATTTCAGTCGGTTGGTCTGCAGATGGGTAAATCAGGCACGCCTCTTGACCGCTTATTCTAGTATGGTTAACGCGAGGTGACGAGCCATATGGCATCAATTTGTGGTATGCCTCCCCCTTACAAACTTCATGAATATCATCCCCACCTCCGATTGCGGAAATTTGAAAGAATCCATTTTCCCCTTCATATCTCTCCGCGTCTACCTGCTGCCAGTTCGAAGGATAAGGGAATCGCACTCTATAGGTTTCATTTGTATAGATCTTGTTTGTAGAAGGAATATTTCCTGAAGACCAACTGAGGTTCCCAATTAAAGGTTCTCTCGTGAGCATGACCGGTGAAGGTTTCTGTAAATCTACCATCCACATTTCAGTTGCGGCTCCTTGCTCAGAGCAACCGGATAAATAGGCGATTGTCTGACCAGTTGGAGACCATGTAACAGGTGTTGCATAGCAGGAAGATTTCGTAAGCACCCGCTCATTTCCCCCTCGTTTTCCAACAAGTCGGATTTCGTTATAATATCCGGTTCCCTCGCTATAAGCTGTTGCACTAAAGGCAATCAACTGGGAAATCGGTGACCATGTCGGGTAGTAATTTTTCGCCTGCTCCCCGCCTTTGATTTCATATACTTCTCCCGACGACAAATCAACCGTACGAATCAGTGAGATACTCGCTCCAGGTGTTGTATAAAGGGCAAATGTCCCGTCAGGAGAAAGTGAAACATCATTTAGTGGTCCTTCTGTGTTATTCGTGATTTGCCTTCTTCCTGAACCATTAGTGGCAATCCGGAATAATTGTTGGGTGCCTGAGGAATCTACTCCTTGAAAAAGAAGCTCCCTTCCATTTGGAAACCACTGGACATCTGATGCACTAGGAGCCGAAATACTTGTTGCCTGGTAAGACAAAACATCATACATCATGATATGGTTTCTCGTTGAAAAGCCAAGTGTTCGATGATTTGGAGACCAATCTAATGTGAAATCCTCATCAGGACCGAGTTGATCAATTGCTGCGATTTTTCCTGATGAAAGATAAATGACATATACGATTCGATTTTTCCCAACAAACGCGATTTTGCTATTATCGCCTGACCATATAGGCCGAGAAACAGAATCGCCCAATCCATTTGTTAGTTGCACCTGTGTTCCATTTTGAACATTAAAAAGCAGAATATCATATTGCCCACCTCGCCTCGAGGTATAAGCAATCATCCCGTTCGGTCGTGCTCTATAATAAAACGACAAAATACATCACCTTCTCTAAAGATGTCTTTTGCCTATTTTATTCATCCAAACGAAATGGGTTCGACCTACAACTTTCTATGTATTTATATTTCTCTAGACTAATTGTAAGCATAGTTTGTCCCTCCTAGAAATAGAGTTATAGAAAAAGGAGGGATACCCTTAACCATGTATAAAACATTTTCTAGCTCGAATCTCATTCGATATGCAGTTGCCTATGTGTTTATTACAGCTGGGGCTTTGAAGCTTCTTAGTAATGAGCTTAGCTCTACCTTCATGAATCTGCCATTACCTGCACCAGAATTGGTCATGTATGTCGTCGCCACTCTTGAAATTATTTGCGGAATTCTCATCGCAATCAATAAGGAAGTTAAAAAAGCAACGATTCCGTTATTCGTCATTATGATTGCAGCAATCCTTTTAGTAAAAATTCCGATTCTACATACAGGCTTCCTACATTTTGCATTTGCAGCTAGGCTGGATATTGTTATGCTGGTATTATTATACATTCTATATAATTCACACCAAAAATAATTGAAAAATACTCCAACCTTGGAAGCTATAAACAGATTGCAGCTGCAATTTGTTTATTTTTTTACAAAAATAATAATAGAAAGCAGTTTCATTTCACTTAAAATTGTAAACTTTATAAAATATTAAACCAAATCGGAATTTTCATATGTTTGACATAGTGAAACAATTTAAATTATTATACCAATATACTATTTTGGAGGTTTTATTATGTCAAGCTTTAATAGACAGAAAATTGTGGACAGTGTTCCTCAAAAGGGGTTCTTTGGACACCCTAAAGGACTATTCACTCTTTTCTTCACAGAATTCTGGGAACGATTCTCGTATTATGGGATGAGAGCGATTCTCGTATTCTATATGTATTATGAAGTATCTAAGGGTGGGCTAGGACTTGATCAGCACACTGCCCTTGCTATCATGTCCATTTATGGATCACTTGTCTATATGTCAGGTGTTATAGGTGGATGGTTAGCAGACCGAATCTTCGGTACTTCTAAAGCTGTGTTTTATGGTGGTATATTAATCATGCTTGGCCATATCGCACTTGCGATTCCTGGTAGCATCACTCTATTCTTTGTATCAATGGTACTAATCGTTCTTGGTACCGGATTATTAAAACCGAATGTATCAAGTGTAGTTGGTGAAATTTATAGTGAAACTGATACACGACGCGATGCAGGTTTTAGTATCTTCTATATGAGTATCAACCTCGGAGGATTCCTATCTCCAATTATCGTCGGTGAAGTTGGGCTAAAACATAATTTCCATTGGGGCTTTGCAATTGCCGCAATCGGGATGTTCTTTGGTTTACTAATGTTTGTCTTTACAAAGAAAAAGAATCTCGGTCTTGCGGGAACAATTGTTCCAAACCCACTTGCTCAAGACGAAAAGAAAAAGGTTTATACTCAAATAGTTATAGGTGTAATTGTTCTTGCAATTCTAGTTGCGATTGCAATCCCTACTGGTATCCTAACATTTGATTCATTTATCGCACTTATTGGTATCCTTGGATTTTTAATTCCAACTATTTATTTTGTAACAATGTACCGTAGTCCAAAAACTACAGAAGTTGAGCGTTCTAGAATCTTAGCTTACATTCCTTTATTTATAGCATCTGTGATGTTCTGGTCTATTCAGGAGCAAGGAGCAACCATTCTTGCCAATTATGCAGATACACGAACACAGTTACATTTTGCAGGCTTTGATATTTCACCTGCTTTGTTCCAATCGTTAAACCCATTATTTATTATCATGTTTGCGCCTGTTTTCGCATGGTTGTGGGTAAAGCTTGGTAATCGCCAACCTTCTGTTCCGAAGAAGTTCTCTTTAGGGTTATTGTTTGCTGGTCTTTCATTCCTTGTTATTTTATTACCAGCATACTTAGGTGGAACAGAATCATTAGTTAATCCACTTTGGTTAGTACTAAGTTATTTCATTGTTGTACTTGGAGAATTATTAATTTCACCAGTCGGACTTTCCGCTACAACGAAATTGGCTCCGGCTGCGTTTACAGCACAGATGATGAGTTTATGGATGCTTTCAAATGCTGCTGCGCAAGCTCTTAACGCACAGCTTGTTAAGTTCTATCGACCTGAAACAGAAATGACGTATTTTGGAGTAATTGGTGGAGCCGCAATTGTTTTAGGTATTATTTTATTGTTTGTATCACCGAAGATCCAGAAGTTCATGAAGGGTGTTAACTAATAAGCAAAGCGCATGCGCCTTGCTAGCCCCGAAAAGCATAAGACAAGACGGCTAGAAGGTCGCACTTTGACCTTCTTGACGGATTCGAGGGGCTAGGCGCTGAAGCTAGCCATAGATAAAAAAGGCCTGTCCGCACTGGACAGGCCTTTTTTACCTTATAAATTCTTGATAAACAACCTCACGACATCGGCTCCGCCGATAAATAAACCAAGAGTGGTACCTAGGTTACATAAAACAATAATAAGCAAGATGCGTGTTACTTTGTTATGCCAGAAGCCCTTTACACTATAGACATCGGTTGAAAGTGTTTCAAAGTCCTTCACACTTGGACGGCGTAAGAAAGCCTGTACAAATCCTGCAATCCACCCCGCTGCAATTAGTGGATGCATGACCCCAATTGGTGCTGCAAAAAAGGCGGCAACAATCGTCAATGGATGCCCTAGAGCAATCGCCGCTCCAATAGCTGAAAACGAACCTGTCCACAAAACGAGACTTAAGGTTTGTTGCAAACCTGCTTCAGGATTCGCAAAGAATGTGTAAACAATGATTGCCACAATTAAAACCGGAATCGCCCAACCAAATATTTTGGGTGCTTTTGATTTTGGTGGAAGCTGGGTAAGCTTCTTTAAATCATGTTCCTTTTTTATTTCTTCCTTGATTCCCGGAACATGCGCTGCCCCAAGTACAGCTACTATTTTTTCTCCTGGGGCATGTTTGATTTTTTGAGCTAAATACTGATCCCGCTCATCAATGAGTGGAGTTTTTAATTTCGGAAAGCTCGTCGAAAATTCCGTCAGCATCGAATTTAACATATCCTGAGATTTCATTTTTTCAAGCTCTTCCTCGGTAATTGTTTCGTTACTGAAGATGCTGTAAATAATCGACATTAATAATTTCATTTTACCGGTGAACCCAACGGCATTCCAAATCCGTGAGAACGTAACTTGAATATTTCGGTCCGCTAAAACGAGTTCCGCTCCAACTTCTTTTGCTGACTCAATCCCTTGAAGCATTTCTTGACCAGCATTTATCCCGAATTGGCTTGCCATTCTCTTCTGAAAGGAGGAAATCATAAGGTTCATGAGAAGCAATGTAGCTTTTTTCTCTTTAATGACCTTAAAGATGTCCATTTCCTTCCACTTGTTACCTTCCATCATCGACTGATATCTTTGATCATCGAGCTCAATACAAACAGAATCTGGCTTCTCGGCTTCGATAACTTCCTTTACCTGTTCAGCACTATGCTTAGAAACATGTGCTGTTCCAATTAATATGTATTCCTTACCATCTAATTCAATCCTCGTAATATTTTCTTCAGACATAATAGACCTTCCTTATACATGCTCAATTTGTGTATATTCCTAATTCTAAACTAGAATGGCTGAGATTTGAATTCTTTTAATAAAATATGTACAAAAAAGGACCGAAGCATCTAGAGCCTTCGGTCCCGCTCCCCTTTATCCAGGGAATGAATTATCTTTATCTTTATTTCCTAGAGAACCTGATGGGTTGTCATCATGAACATAATCATTCACCCAGTAATCCGCATTTTTAATTCCTAGCTTTACGGGATCAAAGACTGGATACCCCTGCCTTACGCTGCCTCTCGTAATCCTTTAAGGTGATTAATGCAGGTTTTGCTAATATGAGAATGGCAATGACGTTCAGCCAAACCATTAAACCTAAGCAGATATCCCCAAATGCCCATGCAAGCTTTGCTTCATTTACTGTACCTTAGGTCATGGAGGCTAATAAAACAATTTTAAGAATAAACATGCCCACCTTACTGTCTCTACCTCTCATTAAATAAGCGATATTCGTTTCTGCCATGTAGTATTAGGCCATAATCGTTGTAAAAGCAAAGAAGAATAGTGCGATTCCCATTTAATTATATTGGACCATTTTCTAATAAAATGCCTTTTTTATCATTCCCGAAATACTTTTCGGTAATAGTCTAACTCTAATATTTTGGCAGAGTAATAGAACTTTTCTTGGACACGCTGCAGTCTACTCTGAAAATAGCCCTCTTCCAAAACTTCTCCCTCATCTGAAGTGAACCCATGGGTAATGGAGTTATAGCTTCCTTTATCTGTAATAAAGCTTTGATTTTGAAAAATAACAAGTGGCTCAGCATCTGAGAAAATATCGCTTCCCATCACTAACCTTGAGTCATATTCAAGCCCAAGCAAATTAGAAAGTGTTGGGAGAATATCTAGACTGGATGCAGGTTTTTCAACGACAACTTGCTCCATTCCTTTTGTATAAAGGATAAAGGCACTTTTATAGAGTTCAAAATTTTCCTCAACTATATGTCCTGCAAGTTCGTCAATCGTTCTCTTTTCAAGCCCGTATGGATAATGGTCCGCACTTAATGCAATCAAGGTGCGTTCCGCAATCCCCTTTTTCTCAAATTCAGCCATCAGTGTTTCCAGTGCGCGATCTAACTCAATTTGTGTTGCCAAATACGCCTTTGCCTGTTCGGAGTATGGAAGATCTTCTACAAGTTGTTTATTTTTATTCGCAATAAAATTTCCCATAAATGAATATTGCATATGTCCACTAACAGTCATGTAATACGTATGGAAGGGTTCGTTATCTATATAATTTGGAATTGTTTTTTCTATCATCTCAAGGTCTGATTCTGGCCAGGTTTCTATTACATCCAAACCATTTCCAAGACCATAATAATCATACCCCATGTTTGGATGTGAAATGTCCCTTCCATAATACGTATAGGTATGATTGTGATATGCAGTTGTTTTGTATCCCTGTCTCTTCAATTGCTTTCCCATGACAAACGGTAAGAGATTGCTTCCCGAATCTCGAAAGCTCCAAACCCCACTTTTCGGTATTAAACTATTTAATGCAACATATTCTCCGTCCGACGTACTTACGCCCCATATCGGTGTATAAAAATTCGTAAATCGAAAGCCTTCATGGACAAGCTTATAGAGGGTTGGCGTTACATCCTTGTGAACAGCATATGGTGAAAAACCTTCAGCAGTAATCAGGATCAGGTTATATCCCTTATATTTGCCAGTGTACTCATTTTTCGCAGTGGGTTTCACTGATGTAAAATAACGATGCATATTTAGGATTTCCTCATTTTCTTCGTTTGAAATTAATTCATTAAAGTCGATTTCTAGTTTGTTATATTCTTTGGGTTTTGTTTCTACTTTTTCGGGCGGTATTTTTATAATGGGCTCCCTTTGAATATTAGGCTTATGAATGAAAACCGGATTAGACGGATTAGGTATCTCCACTTTAGGAGACGTTCCAACAAGCTGTCGTTGAAGATCAATACGCATCGCTGTAAGAATACCAAATCGCTCAACAGAAAGGCTTGGAAGATTGCTAACGTAATATAAATCAAATGCTGAATGGGATTCCTTCCCACCTGCATAGATCGTTGCAATTCCAGCAGATTGAAAGAGAATGATGCAACAAACAACTATTAGTCGATTCAACCAGCCAATTTTCACAAATGCAATCCGCTTCTTTTTTAAAAAGACTAAACCAATAACGGGTAGAAAAAACAAGATAATAAATACAATATTATCAACAATCACATTTAAAATATCCCGTCTAAATTCCATAATTTGGCCTGTAATTCCAAGTGAGTAGATAATATAATATGACTTAAAAAACTTATAGTAAATCATCTGGGATGCATAAATCAATGAGGCTATTGTTAAAAGCACAAGTGCAAGAAGCAAGTTAAATATACCATTAAAAATACTGCAAATTAGAAAAAGCACTAGACAAAAGACAATTAGGAAAATAAGAGACCTTACATAATCAAAAGTAAATAAAACTTCAGTTGTAATTATCCTGAAAATCGTTTCCATAAAGAGAAACGACCCAAAAAAGTAAAATAACAAAGATTCATTTTTCATAAATCGCTTCATTGAAACACCCTTTCGCACAAGGTCAGCCAATACTACTTTAGTCGTAATACTACCATTATACTGAATTTTATTATAACTTAGATGTGGTTTATTCATTTTTTACAAATAATGATTTAAATCACGGTATGTCTTTTAATCCTATCTTATAATGGGTATAGATAGACGAAGAAAACATATACAGGGAGCGATTCAAATGAAAAAAGAAATGCTCGACAATTTTATTGAATATAACGTGGAAAGACTTACAAAGCGTATTATCTTTAAAGAAGGTGGCAGCACCGTCTTCGTGTTAAATTTTATGCCAAATCAATCTTTACCTGCACATAAACATCCAGGTTCAAATGTTTATCTACATGTTTTAACTGGTGATGGCACCTTTATAATTGATGAACAAGAAGTAAAAGTAAAAAAGAATGATGTAATAGTTTGTAATGGAGATGAAAGCTTAAGCTTTGTAAATGACGGATCAGAAAATGTAAGTCTATATGTTACACTTACAAAGATTTCAGACGAAAGATACGCTCAAGACGTCTGAAAATAAAACTGCCAACCTTTATGGTTGGCAGTTTATTCGTTAGTTCATAACCCATTTATCTTTCATAAACATGATTCGACCAATAACAAAGAAGATTATCATACAAGCGATGTTGCTACCGAATGCAAGTAAAATATGTTCATAGTTAACAATTCCGAACATCAATTCTTTTATTAAAGTAAACAAATTCATAATTGGCACAACGAAGTGAAATGCTGTAAGTTCATTCACACCCACCCCTACAATCACCATTGCAGGGAACATCGCAATCATCATGACAGGACTACTATAGCTTCCTGCTTCCTTGATCGTCTTCGCGGCAATACTTGTAATCATGATTAATGATGCAGTGAATGCAGCGTAGATAATTGATAGTAAAATCGCAAGTCCAATGATTAAATAAGCGTCATTTCCAAATGATACCGCATTTTTGAGATTTTCAGTAAACAAACTAATTTCCATTGCAACTACACCCAATGTAACAATGCCTATCACTGACCCAATTGTTGCTATCGTTAGCCATTTTGCTAGTAGCAAGGTAGATCTTTTAACCGGTGTCATTAGGAGAGCTTCCATTGTTTTCTTCTCTTTTTCCCCTGCAAATAAGTCTGATGCAGAAGGTCCAGAACCAACTCCTATTGCAATTGATAAGATTAAGGGAATTAAAAATGCCAGCATTTCAACATTTGGATCCTCATTTGTAAGCTCGATTTGTTCAATTGCAAATGGCTGCATAACAGACGGATCCACTCCGCCTTCCTGAAGATTCTCTGCCACAACTGTCTTTTCAAAAAACGCTAATGTGCTCATAATAATCGCATTTAATTGATTAGACTTTTGACTAAATGAATCCCCGATCAGCGTTACTGAAGCTTTTCCCCCATTTTGAGTGGCCTCAATGAAATTTGGAGTGAATTGTAATCCACCCTGTGCATCCCCATCAAGAATAGATTGTTCCAGATTAGAAGATTCGATTAGTTCGACATTCTTAACTCCTGTAAAAATCATTTCTGCCTCATTCATAGCAGACTCTACAACCGCTAGTTGATAGGTCTCACCCTCATCTTCCGAAATCATGTTTTCATAAAAAAATGTTAATCCGGACATCATAATGACTGGTAATAACACAGTAAGTATCAATGTTCGACGATCCCTAAAGCAATCTTTTAATTCCTTTAAATATATATTACGAAGCATACGTTTCGTTCCCCCTTACAAGTTTACTCATGAATATATAGTTTAAATCCCGGTTTCCTTCTAATTTATAAAGCTCCTCTAAATCACCATGATAGACTAGCTCTCCCTTATGCATCATTGCAACGGAATCACAGAGCATAGAAACCTCTTCCATGATGTGGCTTGAGAAAATGATTGTCTTTCCATCACGTTTTAGTTGGTGAACAAGCTGTCTGAACACATTTGAAGATGTAATATCTAAACCTGTCGTTGGTTCATCAAATAGAATAATCTCTGGATTATGAATCAATGTCCGAGCAATCGCTACCTTTTGTCTCATCCCTTTTGAGAACCCGCCGACCTTTCGGTTGAGGTAATCTCTCATTCCAAACATCCGCGCTAATTCATCAATTCTAACTTTTGTTTCATGCTTGCTTAATCCATAAAGGGCTGCAAAATATTCAAGATTCTCACGGGCAGTAAGGCGATCATATAATCCAGTTTCCCCACCGAATAAAACTCCGATTCTCTTTTTCACCTCTTCTGGATTTTTTTGCGTATCATAACCAGCCACCTTTACATTACCATCAGTTGGAGTTAAGAGGGTTGCAATTGTTCGAAGGAGAGTTGTTTTTCCCGCTCCATTTTCGCCTAACAATCCAAACACTTGCCCTTTTTCAACTGTAAATCTCACATGCTTTAATGCCGTAATAGAAGTCTTTTTATCTTTGAATCTTTTTGTCACTTCATTGATTTCAATCATTTTTTTCCACCTCGTCTTGTTCTTATGTCTATATCATAGCCATACCAATCTGGAAAATCTCTAGATATGTCGCGAATATGCCTTTTTTTGTCGCGAAATGGTCAATTTCACCTGTAAAGATGGTAAAATATAAAGATACTATATTGGGAAATTTAGTTAATACGTTGTGAGGTCGATTGTCATATGAAGGTTGGTCTTGTAGATGACCGTTTGATTGATTTGGATAAGTTAAAAGCAATTGTAGGTAGCATTCCGGATGTTGAAATTATCTTCTCTACCCTGTCTGCTGAGGAAGCCTATGAACATATAAAAAAAGAAGAAATTGATTTGTTAGTTGCTGACATCGAGATGCCAAGTTTATCAGGATATGAACTTGCTGATATTATTCACACGCATGCGCTCAATATTTCCGTGATTTTTGTAACAGGAAGCAGCGGTTATGCCGTCCATGCCTTTGAGTTAAATGTCCACGACTATATTATGAAGCCTTATCCAAAGGAACGATTGATAAAATCAATTGAGCGATTATTGGAAAAAACAAAGTCAGCCGAAATTCACGGCAGACTGTATTTAAGGCAAAAAAACGAAATACATATTCTTCAGAAAAAGGACATTATTTTTATCGAACGTTCAGGACGGTCTACGACTATTTATACAAAAACAGGGCCGATAAAAACCTACCAAACTCTTAATGAATTAGAGGGCGAATTACGAGAACGGGACTTTATACGGTCACATCGGTCATTTATCATAAATATTCACTATGTAAAAAACTTTTCGCTCTATGCGAAAAATTCATATATTGTCACGTTTGAAGGCATCGAAGAGCAAGCAATGATTACAAAAGAAAAAGTGGACTTCTTACAACAAAATTATTATTAAGGTGGCTTAATGTTCAACATGTTATATTGGGGTATCATTACAATCTTAGGAGTTTTATGCCTTATTTTACTTTTTTCGCGATTTTCTCTTTCCAAAAAAATGAAAACCTTATTAGAAAATGCGAAACATTTTGACGAGCAGCGTGCTCAATTTAATGAAACTTTCCGGGTTGTTCGAAGCGAACGTCATGACTTTTTAAAGCACGTATCAGCGATTCATTTTATGCTTGAAAATAAACAGAACGAGGAAGCCAAACACTATTTAGATGAATTGGTTGAAGGCTATAAAGAAACTAACCTTTCTATTAAAGGAGAACGCGGAGTGGTGGCAGGTATTCTTCACCAAATGTATCGTAAAGCAACTGCACTCGATATTGCGGTTGTGTATGATTTTGATGTACCTCTTTCGACTCTGCCGTTGTCAGATCAGCAAATCATTACACTGGTTGGGAATCTATTATCAAATAGTATCGAAGCTTGTGAGGAATGGCAAAAAAAATATAACAAACAAGCCATTCTAACTCTGCAATTTTATAAGCGAAGTGGTTTATTTATTTTACAATGTAAAAATAACTCGCTCCCAATCCCAGCGCAGGTGCTAGATCAATTGTTCATAAACTTCGGAAATACGACTAAAGGCGATGGTCATGAAGGCCTTGGTACAAGGCTCATTCAAGATGTCGTCAACGAGTCAAATGGATTTTTAGACTTTGTTCATAAAGACGAAGATTTTACGATTAAAATAAAGATACCTGCGATTAGATTATAATAAAGAAAAGTACAAGGCCCCCGCTCATCGGCGACAAGCATAAGACGAGCGCTGAAAGAAGCTGCCTTATACCTTATAGGCTTATGACCTCGAGCCGACGGCGCCTGGAACTAGACATAAAAAAGGAGAAATCAATCCAAATGGACGATTTCTCCTTTTTTTAACCTTTGGCTAATGTTGGTTTGACACCACGTTGTTTTCCGGTAATATCCTCTTCCTGTTTTGCACGTTTCATAAAGAATGCAAGAATGAGGGCAAGGAAAATTAAGAAGGTTGAAACGAAAAATGTGAAATTAATTCCGTCTAACATCGCTTGTAATTGAATTTGAAAAGCTTGCGCCTCAGTAGGCTGCCCCTGAATATTCTTCAGTAAATTTGCTGTTGATGCCTCTTTTTTTAAGGACATAAGCGTAATTAATAATCCAGTTCCAATCGCTGCGGAAACCTGATTCAACGTATTGTTTACCGCTGTACCATGTGGATATAGATTCCTTGGCAGCTGGTTTAACCCATTTGTCGAAACTGGCATAAAAACCATAGACATACCAAACATTCTCACCGCATGCAAAACCACAAGATGCGTATAAGTGGTTTCAAAAGTTAATTGGCTGAAAAGATAGGTTGTCACAGTTGTGATGGCCAATCCTACAGTAGCTAAAATACGTCCGCCAAATTTATCAAATAATCGTCCATTAACAGGTGACATAATCGCATTTAAGATAGCTCCTGGTAAAAGCATTAGCCCTGTATCCATGGGTGAAATCCCTAGAATCATTTGAGCATAGATGGGTAAAAGTAAAAACCCTGAAAACATGGCCATGTTGACAGCCATCGTTATTACTGATGCTAATGTAAACATAGGATAGCGATAGACCCCAAAATTAAGCATTGGGATATCGAGCTTTGATTGACGCAAGATAAACCAAGTTAATGAGATTATTCCTATCACAATTGTTCCGTAGACTAAAGGACTTCCCCAGCCCAAATTGCCGGCAGAACTGAACCCATATAATAAACCACCAAATCCCAGACTTGATAAAACTAAAGAGAAAAAGTCGAGTCTTAGGAATACTTTTTCCTTTTTATCCTTCAGCATGATAAAGCCAAGGATAAAGATAACAGCTGCAATTGGAGTGATGAAGTGGAAGAGCATTCTCCAATCATAATGTTCAATAATCCAACCCGAAAGAGTGGGTCCAATTGCTGGGGCAAACATGAGGATTAGTCCGAAAACCCCCATAGCGGTTCCCCTTTTTTCAACAGGAAAGCTCACTAACATAACATTCATTAAGAGCGGCATCATGATCGCTGAGCCAGATGCTTGAATCATCCGCCCCGCAAGCAAAATGGAAAAGACATGAGCTGTACCCGAAAGAATTGTACCAATTGTGAACAGTCCCATCGCTACTAAAAATAACCGGCGAACCGTATATTTTTCGATTAAAAAGGCTGTAGTGGGAATCAAGATTCCATTGACTAACATAAATCCAGTCGTTAACCATTGAACTGTCGTTTCATCAACCTTTAATTCCGTCATAATAGAAGGTAATGCGATATTTAATAAAGTATTATTTAAAAATGAAATAAATGCTCCGACCATCAAGACGGTAAGAATACCGTAATTGGGGCGGATATGTTTGTCAGAAAAATCCATTAATATACCCCCTCATTTGACGTTTTCGTTTAGTATTTTTTTCCACTGTTTTATGTAGGCATAAGCTATCTTATATCATGGGTCTTTGGATTGCAATGAATTTGTATTCCTAAAACATACTGAGGTTATAGGTTTTTGACAAGAGTTCAAGTAGTCTTATTCCTGCGATACTATTTCCTTTATCATCTAAGGCTGGACCAAAAATACCGATTCCAAATTTACCAGGTACAGCCCCCATGATCCCTCCGGATACACCACTTTTTGCCGGAATGCCTATTTTAATTGCAAACTCCCCGGAGGCATTGTACATACCGCAGGTCACCATAAAGGTTTTACAAACTCGAGCTATATTCATTGGCATAATTTGTTTTCCGGTTTGTGGGTCAATTCCGTCTAATGCAAAAACGAGTCCAACCCTTGATAAATCAAGGCAATTCATTTCTATCGCACATTGTTTTGTATAAAGGTCGATTAGCTGCTCAACATCTCCTTCAATGATCTGATGCTGCTTTAAGAAATAACATAAGGCTCGGTTTAGATGGGCTGTTTCAAATTCGGAATGAGCAATTTCTTCATTATATTGAATCGTAGCATTGCCCGCCAATTCCCGAATAAATGTTAGCAATCTTTGAAACCGTTCTTCCACTGAATTCCCTTTAATCATATGTGTCACTGCAAGTGCCCCCGCATTAATCATCGGATTCAATGGCTTCGATGGGGCAGTCGTTTCTAGCTTTGCGATTGAGTTAAACGGGTCTCCTGTAGGCTCCATTCCAACTCGCGCAAAGACATACTCTTTACTTCTATCCATTAAGACGAGAGCAAGTGTGATCACTTTGGATATACTTTGTAAGGAGATTTTCTTTTCAATGTCACCAGCAGAATAGCAACGCCCATCAGGATAATTAATCGCAATAGACAGATCGTTCGGGTTTGCTTTTCCGAGTGCAGGTATATAATCTGCTACACGTCCTTGTTTCGTTATCTGGCGCGCAACACTAACCAAATCTTTTAATTCATCACTTGATTGACAAGGCATTTTCATCACCAAGAGTAGTATTTACTAAACAGGTTTCTACTATGTTATAAGTAGGGTTAATTTCGTATTTGACTTTCTAAATGGGTTATAGCGTTTTAAATACATACCTCTCAGGACGGATTGAGGGTTCTATCTTCATATAACTGGAAATCAGCGTCTTTCTGTACAGATTGGAACACCACCAACTACCTAATAACTGGAAAGTTGCGCCTCTCTAAACTGGCTGGAAAACCAGCAACTACCTAATAACTGGAAAACGATACCTCTCTAAGCTGTTAGAACACCATCGCTACCCAGTAACTTGGTAATCAACTTCTCCACCAACCAGATTGAGGCATCATCATATACTAAAAACAGCAATCACTACTGGCACGCTTTCAACCACTCCTGATTTCTCCAATAAAAAAAGAGACAAGGCCACATCGGCTCGTCTCTATAAAACGTATCTTTGTATATAATCCTCAAGTGTTTTGATTGCCTTAGCTACATCCAATGCCGTAATCGTCCCGATCGGCATAACATGGATCGATTCACCTTTGAGTGTTGATTTTTCAGCTACAAGTTTTATCTTTGCTTCATCAACAGCAGCAACACCAAGATCCTCAAGTGACACCGGTAATCCTAGCTTTTTGTAAAACGGAAGCAGCTCCTTAATCTCATCAAGCCTATCTTCTAAAACAAGCTGAACTAAAATACCATAGGCCACCTTCTCACCATGTAGAGCAGAATGAGTCTCTTCCAAAGCCGTCAACCCGTTATGGATTGAATGGGCTCCAGCGACTCTGCCGTAATGGTCACCAAAGCCGCCGACCATCCCGCCAAGGGCGATAATCGTTTCAGCAACCTTCGTAAAGTCATCTGTTAGAATTCTTTTTTTCGCAGATTCAATCGCTTCTTCAGCGTGCTTCACGATTAGTTTCTTACACTGTCTTGCAGAATAATGTGAAATTAATAATGGAACGGGTTTGTTTTCAATCCTAGCCATTTGCACATCTGCTTCATACCATTTAGCGAGGGTATCACCAATTCCTGCGACAAGCATTTCGATCGGTGCATTCAATAAAATTCTTGGCTCAATCAAGACCAAACTCGCGTTATTCGGATAAATATCGTAGCGAATGAACGTCCCATGTTCATCATAAATGACACTAATTGGGGTCCATGGTGCACAATTAGAACTAAGCGTTGGAATTAGCACGTAAGGTTTTTGGGAAAGATGGCTTGAAGCCTTGACTAAATCCAGAACCTTCCCGCCTCCAATACCTATGACAGCATCGAAAGATTTCTTATTAATAAATGATGAAAGGGAATCTATTTCAGTGATTGAGCACTCTCCATTATACGTATATTGTTCCGCTTGGATTTTATCAAATTTAGGTATATACCCCTTCGCTGCCTCCCAAGATTTTATCCCATGAACGAATAAAACCTTTTGATAAGAGCGAGCTGCAAGTTGTTCTTCAAGTTTGTCCAAAATACCTTCAGATACAATATATTCACTTGGGGCTGCATGAACTGAAAAGATATCCACTTTCACCATTCCTCCTTTAGGAATTATTTATTTTTTCATCCATTCTGGCTTACCGAAACCTTGGAATTCCTCATCGATGATTTTCTCAAAGTCTTCAGATTCTACAACTGCTTTTAAATCCTTCGCAAGCTGTGAATCATTATCGTTTGCACTGATTGCTACTACATTTCGATATGAATCAGACATATCTTCAAGTGTAAGAGCATCTAATAAATTCATTTTTGCAGCTAACGCAAAATTTCCTGGAACAGCGGCTAAATCTGCACTATCAACAGAGCGTGGTAATTGACCAGCTTCAATTGGTTGGAATTTTAAATTCTTTTTATTTTCTTCAATGTCCTTTTCTGAAACAGTTAAAGGATCAGCATCTTTAGCGATTGTAATAAGACCTGCATCGCGTAATGTATTTAATGCACGTGCGGCATTTGTTGGGTCATTTGGAAGTGTTACTGTAGCACCTTCTTTTACTTCATCGATTGATTTAAAAACGTTTGAATAAAGACCCATTGGTGCTGTTGGAACATTAATTAAAGCTGTTAAATCCATGTTGTTTTCTTTTTCAAAGTTTTCTAGGTAAATCGTATGTTGGAATAAGTTTGCTTGAATATCTCCATTGTCTAATGCTTTATTTGGTTGAATATAATCACTAAATTCAACAATTTCAACTGTGTATCCTAATTTTTCAAGACCTGGTTTAAGTGCTTGTTTCGCCATGTCACTGTATGGACCGGCTGTTGCGCCAATTTTGATTTCTTTTGATTCCTCAGCAGAATCCTTACCTTCATCTCCATTACTTGCGCTATTTCCACAAGCTGCAATAACAAATGCTACTAATAGTAAAATAATACCTGTTGCCCACTTTTTCATTTTTTCTTCCTTCTTTCTCTTTTTTTATAAAATTTATCTTTTATCTACAACTTTGGCGATGTAGTCGCCAAGAAGTTGGATAACTTGAACTAAAATAATTAAGATTATGACGGTTGCAAACATGATGGTGTTGTCATAGCGATAATACCCAAATCGGATTGCTAAATCCCCGATTCCACCACCACCGACAGTTCCAGCCATGGCTGAAAATCCTATTAAGCTTATCAGCGTTAAGGTTACACCAGAAATGATTCCTGACCTTGCTTCAAGAAGCAGCACATCTTTTATAATCATCCAAGGCGTTGCACCCGCCGCAATTGCAGCTTCGATTACTCCTCTGTCAATTTCTCGCAGGGCAGTTTCCACAATTCTTGCAAAAAATGGAATCGCTGCTACCGACAGTGAAACAGATGCAGCCGTCGGCCCAATTGTTGTTCCCACGATCAAATTCGTGATTGGAATTAAGGCGACGAGCAAGATAATAAATGGAATCGAACGAATTAAGTTCACGACAAAGCCTAGAATATTCTGGGCAGCCTTGTTTTCTAGAAATAATCCTTTATCTGTTACATATAGAAGAATTCCAACTGGAAGCCCAATTACCACTGCAATTAGTAATGATATGGCAATCATATAGATTGTTTGGAAAAACGCAGTATTAATATCAGGGAGAAGCTCTACAAGATGATTAAAATCAATTCCCATCACGTATCACCTCCACTTGTGCAGCACGTTCTTCAATATATTTCAGTGCCGATTTAATTTCTCCCTTATCCCCTCTTAATTCCATGATAAAAATCCCGAGCGGTGTTTCTCCAATGTATTCAATCGATCCATGCAGGAAATTGCCCTTTACTTTAAAGGTTTGAAGCATATCTGAGATAACACCTTCACCGGCAACAAACCCTTTAAAGGTAACTTTCACAATTGGTCCAACACATGCTTCAAGAATAGCTTCCGGGATATCGAATGAAACAACACTTTTAATAAATTCCTTTGTTAACTCAGCATTTGGGCTCGCAAATACGTCATATACTGAACCATCTTCAATGACTTTTCCGTCTTGCATAATCGCCATGCGGTTGCATATTTCCTTCACCACATCCATTTCATGTGTAATGAGCACGATTGTAATCCCCAGTTCTTGATTAATCTTTTTTAAGAGTTTTAAGATTGATTTTGTTGTTGTAGGGTCTAATGCTGAAGTTGCTTCATCACAAAGCAATACCTTTGGGTCATTCGCAAGTGCTCTTGCAATCCCAACCCTTTGTTTTTGACCACCACTTAGCTGGGAAGGATAGACGTCCTTTTTATCCAAAAGCCCTACCATATCAAGTAAATCTTCAACTCGTTTTTGGATTTGATTTTTTGGTAGATTAGCGGCCTTTAAGGAAAACGCAATATTTTCAAATACTGTTTTTTGACTAATTAAATAGAAGTGTTGAAAAATCATTCCGATTTTCAACCGTGCTTTACGCAGCTCACCACTTTTTAAGGAGGTTAGATCAACTCCATCAACTGTGATGCTTCCGGATGTTGGTCGTTCAAGTAGGTTGATACAGCGCAGCAGTGAGCTTTTCCCTGCACCTGAATATCCGACAATGCCAAAGATTTCTCCTGCTTCTATTTGTAGGGAGACATTGTCAACACCTGTGACAGTCCCATTTTTTGTTTTATATATCTTTGAAAGATTCCGAATCTCTATCATTTAAATACCTCATTTATTTGTCACGATTTTAATAATCAAATGCGCCTTGGCGTATTTGCGCCCAATTTTTTTCGAGCTTGTCTCGAAAAATTTCCATTTAAAAATCGTGGCATCCGCCGGAGGCTTTAGGCCAACACGATGATGGTCACTCAGACGTTGCCACAGGACGTGGCGTTCTTAGTCTGAGTTCCTTAATTTCAGTCGAGGTTTGAACCCACCACTGAATTGTATACTCTTTTTGCATTCATCCCCCACTTATTGAAGTAGGAGATGAATGCTGAATAAAGTTAAAATGCCCCTTTCATCTGAAAGAGGCATCGAAATACAAAGTTTTATCTCGACTTATCTTTCAGAATAAGAATCATTCTGCAGGATTTGGCACCTTCCCATCATTGGGGGTTGCCGGACTTCACAGGGCCTAGTCCCTCAGTCACTCTGGATAAGTTTGAATATTTTCTTTAATTAGTATAGTAAGATACTACTAGTCTACTCATCTTTTGTCAATAACACTATTAAACTATCTAGATGTTGTTAAACGTTTACATTGCAATGTTTTCAATGAATTATTTCTTTTATAAAAATTTTTGAATATAAGAAATAGACCGATTGATAGCCTCGAACTCTCCCCCTAAAAAAGACCCGCCTCCCTTTGGAAACGAGCCTTGATTTCTATCCTACAGATTTTTCTGCGAACTGACTATTGTATAGATCCGCATAAAAGCCGTTTTCCTCTAACAACTCTGCATGGGTTCCCTGTTCAATCACTTTCCCGTGGTTCATGACAAGAATTAAATCAGCATCCTTAATTGTTGATAAACGGTGGGCAATAACAAAGTTTGTCCGCCCCTCCATCAAACGATTCATTGCCTTCTGAATATAACTTTCAGTCCTTGTATCAACACTTGATGTTGCTTCATCAAGAATCATGATTGGCGGGTCAGCAAGTATTGCACGGGCAATAGTTAGAAGTTGCTTCTGTCCTTGTGAAATATTCGATGCTTCTTCATTCAAAATCGTATCATAGCCATCTGGCAAAGTACGAATAAAGTGATCGGCATGTGCGGTATAAGCTGCCTTCACAACTTCTTCCTCTGTTGCCCCATCTTTACCATAGGCGATATTATCTCTAATTGTCCCATTAAAAAGCCAGGTATCTTGAAGCACCATACCGAACGTTTTTCGTAATTCATTCCGTGGCATTTCCCGAGTATCAAGTCCGTCAATCGTAATTTTTCCGCTATTTAATTCATAGAACCGCATTAATAAATTGATTAATGTTGTCTTCCCTGCACCGGTTGGCCCTACAATTGCAACTGTTTGACCAGGCTGCACATTTATATTCATATTTTCAATTAACAATTCATTCGTATAACCAAAATCAACATTTTCGAATGTTACCGCACCTTTTGCCCGTGTTAATTTCACCAACGTTTTTTCCTTCTCTTCTTCCTCCTCATCTAGAAGTTCAAAGACACGCTCTGCAGCTGCAATGGTTGACTGAATGATATTGGCGATGTTAGCTGTTTGAGTTATTGGCTGAGTAAATTGTTTTGAATAGGTAATAAAAGCTTGAATATCACCAATCGAGATTGAGCGATTAATCACCAGAATCCCACCAACAACACTAATCAACACATAGGTCAAGTTACCGATAAAAAACATCATTGGCATAATAATCCCCGAAATGAACTGCGCTTTTTGCCCTGCATCATACAGTTCTTCATTAACGGAATCAAACTTATCCATTGCCTTTTTCTCATGGCCAAAAGCCTTCACCACTTGATGTCCAGTATACATCTCCTCAATATGTCCATTTAACTCGCCAAGTGTGCGCTGTTGTTTTGCAAAATAACGCTGCGATCGTTTTAAGATTGGTTGAATGACGAAAATAGACAATGGTAGGCTAATAATGGTAATGACCGTCAAGAGGGGACTAATATAAAGCATCATAATAATAATCCCGATAATCATCACAACAGATGTTATAAACTGGGTCAAGCTTTGCTGCAATGTACTGCCAATTGTATCAATATCATTTGTTACTCGACTCAGGGTTTCACCATTTGGCCTGCCATCGAAATATTTTAGTGGAAGCTTCTCAAGCTTCTGATTAACATCCTCTCTAAGATCGTATACCGTTTTTTGAGCAACACCAGACATCATGTATTGTTGGATAAAGGTAAACAGACTACTAAAGATATATAATCCACCCAGTATAAGGAGCATATATCCGATTTTACCAAAGTCAATTGCAGCACCTGGTATCCCCTGAACCTTACCATAAGCACCTTCAAACAGTTCAGTCACTGTGTCCCCCATAATTTTGGGTCCGATAATTGAAAAGACTGTACTCATTATGGCAGCTAGGAAAACTGCAATAAGCTGCTTGCGGCGCGGTTTTAAATAGGTTAGTAGGCGTTTAAATGTGCCTTTAAAATTTTTTGGTTTCTGACCCATCATCATCATATTCCCCGGCCCCATACCTACTTGCTGATTTTGGCGAGGCTTCTTATCATTACTCATGCCGATTCCTCCTCACCAAGCTGTGACTCTACAATTTCCCGATACACAGCATTTGACCCGAGCAGTTCCTCATGTGTCCCTATCCCGGCAATATTTCCATTATTGAGGACAATAATTCGATCAGCATCAACTACTGTACTGACTCGTTGAGCAACAATTAATACGGTTGCTTCCCTTGTTTCATCCTTCAGGGCTTTCCGTAATAATGCATCTGTTCGATAATCAAGAGCGGAAAAGCTATCATCGAAAAGATAAATATCTGCTTTCCTTACAAGTGCACGCGCGATTGAAAGTCGCTGTTTTTGTCCGCCAGACAAATTTGAGCCCCCTTGTTCAATCAGAGAATCATATCCATCTGTCATTTCAGAAATGAACTCATCCGCTTGAGCAATTCGTGCCGCATGCTTAATTTCGTCAAGGCTTGCATCTTCTTTCCCGAAACGAATATTCTCGGCCACTGTACCCGTAAAAAGCAAAGCCTTTTGTGGGACAAAACCCATCTTGGAGCGAATTTCGGCTTGTTTTACGTCTCGAATGTCAACACCATTGACACGAATTGTCCCGCTTGAAACCTCATAAAATCGAGGGATCAAATGAATAAGGGTTGACTTACCTGATCCAGTTCCGCCAATGATTGCTGTTACTTCCCCTGGTTTTGTGGAAAAACTGATATTTGTTAATGCTGGTTCTTCCGCTCCTGGATAACTAAACGTTACATGATCAAATTCAAGCGTACCTCGTTCTTGGTTTGCCATTTTAGTCCCACTATCCTGGAAAGTTGGTTTCATATCAAGCACTTCATTAATCCGTTTTGCTGATACCGCCGCCCTTGGAACCATAATAAACATCATGGATGCCATAACAAGAGCAAACATAATTTGCATCACATATTGGATAAATGCCATTAAATCCCCAATTTGCATACCACCATTGTCTATGCGCACACCGCCAAACCAAATAACAGCTACAATGGTTAAGTTCATGATTAGCATCATCACCGGCATCATAAATGCCATAACCTTGTTAACCTTTATCGAAACATCCGTTAATTCACGATTTGCCTGTTCCAATCTTTTCTTCTCTGGAACTTCGCGATTAAACGCACGAATAACCCGAATTCCAGTTAAGTTCTCCCGTAAAACAAGGTTTAATTTATCCAATCTTTTTTGAACCAATTTAAATAATGGTACGCCTTTATAAAGAATGAGTAAGATTGAACCAACTAAAAATGGTGTTGCACCAACAATGACAAGGGATAATTTAGCATCTTTGGACACCGCCATAATAACCCCGCCAATCAACATAATGGGTGCGCTAACAACCATCCTAAGCATCATAATCACAACCTGCTGGACCTGTGTGATATCATTGGTTGTTCTTGTAATCAAGGATGCAGTTCCTAATTCATCAAATTCCTGCAGGGAAAACTTTTCAACATGATTAAATACCTTTCTTCGGACATCACGACCAAGCCCCATCGCTGCCTTCGAAGAATAATAACTGGCAAGGACAGAGGCGCAAGCACCAAAGGCNNAACGATAACTCCCTCATCAATTATGTCTGACATTAATGTAGGAAGGTAAAGGTCTGACATCGATTGCAGAAACACAAAGCCTAGCACTGCAACGACTAGCCATTTATAAACCGATAAGTTTTTTAATATCCTTAGCACTTTTAATCGCCTCCTTCTATTTTTGCTCCTTAATATGGTTTACAATTTGCTGATGTGTTTCCAAAAGGTTTTCATATTGTTTGTCTGTCAAGGCATCAACTACCTCCCGAAAAACCTGATGAACGCTTCCTTCTTGAAAATGTATCTTTTTGATAAATGATTCCCCTTTTTCCGTTAATGATAATAGCATTTCCCGGCGATTGTTTTCTAACTGCTTACGATCAAGTAAACCCACTTGCACTAAACCATCAACCCCTTGGCTAAGCGTACTCTTAGGCAAGAATGTTTTGTCCCCTACACTTTTTTGAGTCATTTCCTTCTTTGGGTAGATCGTTAAAAGGATTGTATATTGCGGGATAGAAATTCCATTTTCAACTGCAGTTCTTTGAAAAATGTGCATCATATTTTTTTGTACTTCATAAAATGATCGCATTAACATGACCGAACGATTGAACTCCTGACTTTTCTCATCTATTTCAATCACCTTCTTTCATTTCTGAACAGTTCCATTATGAACAATTGTGGTAGGTTTGATTTTACTCCTGCATACATTCATAGTCAAGATTTTTTAAATGACAAAAAAATAGCGAGAGAAAAACATTAAGTTTTCCACCCGCTACTTTACTATTTTTTTAGAAAGCCCCCATTATTAGCTGCTTAAGGCTAAATGATGATAAGCGATATCCATATTGTTCTTTAGTTCTTCTGGATTATCGTGGTAGACGACCTTCCCCTTACTTAAAATATACACATCATCTGCAATTCGTAATGCCGTTGAGATATTTTGCTCAACTAAAAGCATCGACATTCCAGATTCTTTTAATTTTAATAGAACATCCATTACTTCACCAACCATTAATGGTGACAGTCCCTCTGTCGGTTCATCAAGCAGAAGGATTTTCGGATTTCTCATCAATGCTCTGCCAATGGATAGCATCGACTGTTCCCCACCACTAAGAGTTCCCGCATGTGATTTTTCACGTTCCTTTAAACGAGGAAAATAATGAAAAATCCTCTCTAGATTCCAATCGCCTTTTTTCGAATCCGAGAAAACGGATAGATTTTCTGTCACAGTTAGGTTCGGAAAAATTCTTCTGCCCTGTGGGACAATTCCAATTCCCTTCTTGGCAATTTGGTGACTTTGGAGGGAGGCAATATTTTGATCTTCCAATAGGATTTCTCCCTGAACCTTTTTTACAAAGCCAATAATGGAATGCATCGTTGTTGTTTTCCCCATCCCATTTCTTCCAAGTAGGGTAACAACCTCCCCTTCCTTCACCTCGAGATTTACACCGTGAAGGATATGACTGGAACCGTAGAAACTATTAACCTCTTTTAGTTTAAGCATGTGCAGCCTCCTCCCGACCCAAGTAAATTTCCTTAACCTCTTCATTTTCACGAACGGCTTCAGGTGTGCCATCCGCAATTAGTTTTCCAGTATGAAGGACAATCACTCGGTCCATGTTTCCGAACAGCACATCAATATCATGTTCAATCATACAAATGGTTACTTCTTTTGGAAGCTTATTAATCAGTGCAATAATTTGGTCGGTTTCAACCTGTGACATGCCTGCAGTCGGCTCATCTAAAAGAAGAAGTTTTGGCTTTCCGGCAATCGCCATGACAATTTCGATTTGTCTTTGAACCCCATAAGAGAGTTCTTGTACCTTCGCATCACTGTATTGTTCAAGATTCCATTCATGTAAAAGCGCATCCGTTTCCTCATGTAGTGCACGGTAGTTTTTGATACTAACGCTTTTCCACCATTGAGAATGTTCTTTTCGCATTTTCTGTAAGACGAGAAGGATATTCTCCTTAACCGTTAATCCAAACATCAGGTTGTTTTTCTGAAAGGTACGAACGATTCCATTTTGAGTTCGTTTATAATTAGGAACCTTCGTAATATCCTTTTCAAAATAAGTAATTGTCCCTCCGCTGGGGTTCAAGTCTCCTGCAATCATATTAAAAAAAGTTGTCTTTCCGGCACCATTGGGTCCGATTAATCCAACACGTTCACCAACAGAAACATCTAATGTAATATCTTCAATTACCTTTAACCCACCAAAATGCTTTGATAGATGTTGAATTGAAAGAATTGTTGTCATCACCATCCCCCCTAACCATTTATTTTTGATTGCTGTTTTATTGGTTTTATCGATTTTTCGATATATTCTTCCTTCACAGGTTGAGGCTTTGCTTTAAATAAGCCTTGCGATAGTTTCCCGAACAACCCGGCAATTCCAGCAGGAGCAAAGATCGTAAATAGAATGAATGCAGTACCAATGATCATCATCCAGCTTTCCGTGTAAGAGCTAATGATTGTCTCTAACACGACAATAAATGCCGCTCCAATTACAGGACCCCAAAGCGTACCAGCACCTCCGACTAATACCATGATTAATACAGATCCGGATACTGTCCAGTACACATCTGTCGGAGCAACGAAGCCATTGAAAAATACATAGAGTCCGCCAGCTAATCCACCTAAAGTACCAGCAATCAAAAAGCTGATATTTTTATAGAAGGTTGTGTTATACCCAATCGACTTCATTCGATCTTCATTTTCTTTAATCCCAATGAAGACATACCCTAAAGGGGAATGAAGAAGTCTGTGAATGACGATAACGACTATAGCAAATACAACTAAAGTGAAGTAATAGATAAACACCTGATTGGAAAGGATAAAATCCCCAAATAAACTTGGAGATGGAATTCCTGATAAACCATTTGATCCACCCGTAACATCCGTCCATTGGTAGATAATCGAATAGACCATTTGCGAACATGCAAGTGTTAACATCAGAAAGTAAAATCCATGTGCTTTCGTTGATACAAATCCAATCAAAATGGCTAAAAGAAATGCGATTACCATTCCGATTACAAGGGCTAAAAACACATTCGTAGATAGATGACTAGCGGTGAGACCTGTTGCATAGGCACCAGCACCGAAAAACGCGGCATGCCCTAGTGAAACCAACCCAGTCTGCCCAACTAGGATATTTAAGCTAATCGCGAAAATCCCAAAGATTAAAATTTCCGTAATAATGTTGACGTAATAGAGAGAGACGAAAAATGGAGCTGCGACCATCAATATAAAAAGTAAACTACCCTTAATCCCTTGTTTGCCCATTTACGCCCTCCTTCCTATCAATCCTTGCGGACGGATAATTAATACTGCAGCCATTAATGCAAATGTAATGATTAAACTTAGTTCAGGAACATAGAAACGACTAAATGTTTCAACCATTCCCACTAAAAGGCTCGCAACAATCGTCCCTGTTACAGATCCGAGACCTCCTACAACTAGGACAACTAATGATAGAATCAGAATGTTAAACTCCATTCCTGGAGCGACCCCTAGAATTGGTGAACCAAGCACTCCTCCTATCCCAGCTAAGAAGCTTCCAAAGAAAAATACAAGTGTAAAGACAAGGTGGATGTTAACGCCTAGTCCACCAACCATCTCCTTATCTGATAATCCTGCACGAATGACGGCACCCCATTTTGTTTTTTCCTGTGTATACCAAAGAGCTAACGCAATGATGATTCCAACTACAATTAAAGCAAGTCGATAAGAAGGAATCATATTTCCCATAACTTCAACAGATTGGCTTAGGAAAGTTGGGGGTGTTACGGTCATAATGTTTTTACCCCAAATAATAGAAAAGAGATCATGGAAAATGTAAGCAAGACCAAAGGTTAACAATACCTGTGAGAGATGGCCGAGCTTGTATGTAGGTCGTAGCAGGATCACTTCTAAAATCAACCCAATGATGGCAATAATAAAAGGCACAACTAAGAGAGCAACCCAAAATGGCAGCCCTGATTTTACGACGATTGAATAGCCAACATACGACCCTAATAAATAGAGGGAACCATGTGCTAAATTTAATACTCCTAAAATACCGAAAACGAGACTTATCCCACACGTAATAATGAAAAGGAGAAACCCGTAGCTAAAAGCATTCATCAATTGCAAAACTAAAGTATCCATTACTACCCTCCTATTGGAAAAGCACAAGGCGCCCGATTATCGGCGACAATCACAAGACAAGCGCTGACAGAAGGCGCTTTTTGCCTTCAGAAGCGATTGGCTTGTGACCTCGAGCCGATGGCGCATGGAGCTAGACATTGAAAACTAGGTGCAAATTTTTACTCTTTCTTCATTCTAATTTTTATTTTCCTGGGTCTACAACTTCTGGTACTGTGTCGATTACTTTGTTTTCCGTTTTGTCACCATCGAGATACGTTTCAACGATATAAAGGTTTTGAATGATTTGATGTGTCTCCTGGTCAAACTTGATTGGACCTCTTGGGCTATTAAGCTCAACCTTTGAGATTTCCTCTACTAGTTTATCAGGGTCTGAAACATCACCCTTTAACGCTTCAATTGCTTTTGCCATAATTGCTGCTGCATCATAACCTTCTGCAGATTCGATACTTGGTCTAGCATTGAACTTCGCTTCATACGCTTCAACGAACTTTTTATTTTCAGGAGTGTCTAAGCTGTAATCCCAGAAGATTGAAGCAATGATTCCTTCAGGAGCTTTTCCTTGCTGTGGTCGAGTGTCTTCAGCTGTAAGCCAGCCGGAACCAATTAAAGGAATCTTTCCTTTTAATCCGTATTGCTCGTATTGTTGAACAAAGCGGATTGCATCTGTACCAGCAAAGAATGCATAGATACCATCAATGTCATCGCGATTCATTTTTGCTAGGTAAGAAGAGTAATCATTATTTCCAAGTGGGGCAAATACTTCTTCCACAATTTCTCCGCCTGCTGCCGTATAAGCATCTTTAAATGCTGCCGTAGCCTCGTGTCCAAAGGCATAGTCAGCGGCAGTTAAATAGATTTTTGCTCCAATATTGTCATATGCCCATTGGCCCATTGAGTGCCCAATTTGGTAGGATGAGAAGGACGAACGCCAGATATAATCACTGCGCTTTGATCTTGTTAAATCATTTCCACCAGCATGTGATACAAGGAATGGTAACTTATTCTTATCAACCTCGTCACGAATTGCATATGCTACCGCAGTACTGATCGGCCCCGTTAAAATATCAACTTTATCCTGCTCCATTAATTTACGAAGCTTACGTAATGATACTTGAGGGTCTGCCTCTGTATCTTCATGCACAATTTCAATCTTCTTTCCCGCAACTTCCCAACCTATTTCTTCAAAATAGAGTTCCATTCCATTCTTAACATTTTGACCAAGTGATGCGTATACACCTGTTGCTGGTAATAGAGCCCCAATTTTAATTGGTTCGTCACTTACAGTATCGGTAGTAGCCGGTTCTTCAGTTTCTTCCTTTTTATTATTGTCTTTAGTAGTTGTACTGATTGCTCCTGAGCTACATGCCGAAAGTAATAGAACAAATGCCAACATGATCAACCAATTTTTCTTTACTAGTTTCATGGTAAACCTCCCCTATTTTATAAACATGCTCAAAATATATTGCATTAATTAATCTTCCTCGTATTCTAAACATTTCTTTACTGCCTTAATTTAAAACGTTGCATCTTACCTGAAGCCGTTTTTGGGATTTCATCCATAAACTCTATGATTCTCGGATACTTATAAGGTGCTAGGTTTGCTTTTACATAGGCTTTTAATTCCGCCTTCAATTCTTCTGAGGGGGAAACCTCTTCTTTTAGAACAACGCAAGCCTTTGGAAGATCTAGACTATCCTCTGTCTTCACTCCGATTACCGCTACTTCTAGTACGGAATCGTGCTTGAGTAATGTTGCTTCTACTTCAACTGGAGATACCCAGATTCCGCCCACCTTCAGCATGTCATCAGAGCGACCTGAATACCAAAAATAGCCTTGTTCATCCTTATAATATTTATCACCTGTGTACATCCACTCACCATGGAACTTCTTCTGATTTTCTGCAATATTCGCCCAATATCCACCTGTTAGACTTTCACCTTTGATAACTAGATCTCCAACTTCATTTGGTCCAACTTCCCCGCCCTCGTCATTTACAATTTTCGCTCCATAACCAGGTACAGGCTTACCAGTACTACCGGGGCGAATGTCGCCAACTCGATTTGAAATAAAAATATGTAGGGCCTCTGTTAACCCAATTCCATCTAAAATATCAAGATTAAAGAGTTGCTTCCATTTATTCACAAATGTATCAGGGAGTGCTTCACCGGCAGATACGCAAACTCTTACTGAAGATAGGTCGGGAATTTTCCCTGTTCGCTCAACATAGTTAATCAAACTACCATAAAGCGTTGGAACCCCAAAAAAGATCGTTGGTTTTGTTGCTTCAAGTGTTTCAAACACTTTATCAGGTGTAGGACGATCCTTTAAAAGAACGGTTGTACCTCCAGCTCCCAATGGGAAATACATCCCATTTCCAAGTCCATACGCAAAGAAAAGCTTAGAAGCGGAAAAGGTAATATCATTTTCATTCATCCCTAAAACTTGCTTAGCATATGTGTTCAGCGCTGCTTCCATGCTTCGTTGGTGGTGAATAACACCTTTTGGATTTCCGGTACTACCCGAACTATATAACCAAAATGCCGGGTCATCCTTCACTGTTAAAAATGAATTAAGCTCTGTTGACTCATGATTAATAAGCTCATGGAAATCAATTTCGTTTGTATCTACGGATGTGTTTTCTGTTATGACGATAACATGTTGAAGAAAGACAAATCGGTCTCTATTTGCCTTTAAATTGCTCCAAAGATCCTCGTGAATAACAAGCACCTTTGAACGACTGTGGTTTAATAGATATTCATAATCCTGAGGCTGTAACATCGTGTTAGTTGGAATTGGAAGTGCTCCAATTTTTACCGCACCGAAAAAGGCTACGATATTCTCTGCAGTATCATGCATAACCATTAGCATGCGGTTTTCATTTTCAACACCCAATCCCTTGAGAGCGTTTCCAAATTGATTGACACGATTAAGAAGCTCTTGGTAGGTGACCTGCTCGTCCCCACTTACAATCGCTACCTTTTCTCCTCGTCCGTTTCGTACATTTTCTTCTATAAATCTATCGGCTGCATTGTACTTCGTTGCGATTCCATTTAAATCCGAAGCTATTTTTATCACATTCTTCCTCCTTGCCTATCTTATGGATAGATAAAATGCGCCTTAGCGTATTTGCGCCCAGATTTTTTAGGCCCACACGATGTGGGTCACAAAGACGTTGCCACAGGATGTGGCGTTCTTAGTCTTTGATCTTAAGCTCGAAAAATTTCCTTTGAAAATCTGTGGCATCCGCCGGAGGCTAAACTTTATTCAGCCGGAGTATACATCGCTACCATGTTGTAGACCGATAAAGATTCGCAACCCACAAATAAAGATAATGAACTCTGCTGAATAAAGTAAAAAATTTGGATAGTGGAGGTAGATGTATGTTTACCTCCACTATTTTCGGAGTCATTCGTAGATAGTATTTGATATTAGCACTGTATTAATAGTGTTAATTAGCCGTAAAAAATGTATGAAAATGATTGGTTTACTTACCTGACCAGTTTGCTTCACGCTTTTCAATGAATGCGCTTAAGCCTTCCTGAGCATCCTGTGAACGGAATAAGAGATTTTGAAGCTCACCTTCGTAACGGATTGCTGCATTAAGTGGCATTTCTTTACCGTTCATGATTGAAAGCTTAATGTTAGAAGTAGCATAAGATGCACTGTTCGCGATCTTCTGTGCATATTCTAAAGTCTTTGCTCTTGTTTCCTCTTGAGGGTAGACACGGTCTACTAGTTTAATAGCTAATGCTTCTTGTGGTGATAATGTTTCACCAGTGATATTTAGATCAAGTGCTTTAGAATGTCCAACTTGGCGAGCTAGGCGTTGAGTTCCACCTGTTCCCGCTAAAACACCTAAAGAAACCTCTGGAAGTCCGATTTTTCCTGCTTGATCTCCCATGAAACGAAGGTCACAAGCTAGAGCCATTTCTAAACCACCACCAACAGTGTGCCCCTCTAGGCAAGCGATCCAGATTTGTGGAGAGCGCGCAATTTTATCCAAAGTTTCGTTACAGAATAAGCAAAATTGTGTTTTAAAGCGTGGCTCTGCTGATTTTAGGAAATTGATATTTGCACCCGCTGAGAAGAACTTCGGCATATCACTCATCAATACAGCCACTTTAATGTCATTATCAAAGCGAATATCGTCAATTGCGGCATTTAATTCTTTGTAATAATCAAGGTCATATGAATTCGTTTTGTTTACATGGATGTGAACTTC
>NZ_JBALOX010000014.1:0-657 GCF_036965165.1 Bacillus sp. JJ1521
TCTTATTTTATTATACTAAAAACCCTATACACAAACAAGTGTTTGTATATAGGGTTTTTGATCTGTTTACGCTATGTCATCTGCTTTACTTTCACGAAGTTTTTCTCTTTTTCTAAAATTTGTCTAATCAATTGATCCACTTTTTCCAGCTCTGCGCTAGGTTCTTTCCACCAATTTCTACTCCAGATGCGATGGATGGTCCAGCCTTTACTTTCAAGAAATTTTTGTCGATAGACATCTCTTTCTTTTGCGGATGGAGAACTATGATACATGGAGCCGTCACATTCTATCACAAGAATGACCTGTGATTTTCCGGTTCCAGGTGGCCCATGAACGACCATGCCGTCTGTATGTTCCATAGAATTGATAATTTCTTCTTGAGATGCATCCGTTTCTAGTACAAAGAACTTTTCTTTTTCATTTTTAGGAGCTGTTCCTGCGTTTTTTTCGGCTGCTTCGAGATTATCAGAAGTGAAGCTAGAGTCCTCTTCACCGACCTTCATTAAGTCCCCAGCTAATCCAAAATCAGAAACCCCCTCTTCCATTTTCTGCAAGAAGTCGTCATAGTCTTTTAAAATAGGAGAGTTCCCTTGCGGAAAATGACCTTCCATCTAACATAGCACCACTAATAAACGGGTAACCGATATATAAATCATA
>NZ_JBALOX010000014.1:757-1299 GCF_036965165.1 Bacillus sp. JJ1521
AAGTCAAAATTCCATTTATTGTATACCTTCAGCATGCGAATAGACCGATTACGTCGACTAATGTCATTTAACCGATCCTTCAAAACCGTTAATTTTTCTTTTCATTTAGATCACCTAATTTTCAGTTCGTTCGAATACATAGTTTTATTATATACCTCTTTTTGGATGAATATATCCTAAGATGGAAAATCGTGGGTAGTCCGTTGCTCAAATAAAAAAGGGCGCTTTTCCTCGCTTTAGAAAAGTACCCTTATTTCACTTTTATCATGATTTTTTTGATTTGTTTTTGATTATACGATCGCTAATAATTGCTATTAATAATCCAACTGCGATTGGCAAGAAAGAAATTTCTGCATGTGTAGATGTATATTTGAGTAAAAGAATAACTATATTTGCAATATAGCCGATTAAATAAAGTAAAACCATTGATCCAATTGAAAGGATTAAGGTGATCTTATACGGAAAATTGGCCAAGGGACTTATTAATACACTAATTGCTATCAATAAAAATCCAACCCCAAAAGCATATGTAAATTCAATAC
>NZ_JBALOX010000014.1:1327-6763 GCF_036965165.1 Bacillus sp. JJ1521
ATTCAATACGATTTGAAATTCCTAAAACATAAACGAATCCTAAGCAACTTGTTATAATGCCCATGTATAATAAATAATTTTCGATTCTTTTTAATCGGTTCATTTCTTTTCCCCCTAAAGCTTATAAGTAGCTATTCAACAAAGGTTTGTAATTTCCTTTTTGATTACCCACTTTTTTCCAACCCTTTTCTACAACTCTTAATATGATAGTCCAATAGTATATGTTAAAATTATCCTTAAAATATTGGAGGGATAAACATGGATTACCTAAATGTCATATCTTTCTTAGGTGCAGCAATCGTTCTTACAATTATGCCAGGACCAGATAACTTGTTCACTTTGGCACAGAGCATAGCAAAAGGAAAAAATGCAGGGATCNNAGGTTTATTAGTACATATTACAGCTGCGACTATAGGAATCTCAGCTGTGATTTACAAGTCTGCCTTTGCGTTCACTATCGTAAAATATGCAGGAGCAGCATACTTGTTATTCTTAGCATTTAATTCGTTTAGAGATAAAGCATCTAGTTTTAACTTCACCACGATGATACTTTAGACTACAAGTCTTTATACAAAAAAGGCGTCATTATGAACCTTTTAAACCCGAAAGTTTCTTTGTTTTTCCTAGCATTCTTTCCACAGTTTGTAAACTACGAGAATGGTCATGTTTCCATTCAAATGCTTGTTTTTGGAATCCTATTTCTCATCCAAACTTTAGTCATTTTTTCATTAATAAGTATTTTTGCTGGAAAAGTAGGTTATTACCTGCGTAAAAATCCGACTTTATCTAAAAAAATAAACGTGGTTCAAGGATCTCTGTTCACCTTTATCGGATTAAAAATTGCCTTTAGTGAAAAATGAACGTATTTACTTTAAATGAGTAGTCTCGTGCTACTCATTTTCTTATGCATAGATTTTCAATCGAAATGCAAAATAAGTAAAAAAATGGATGTGATTTTATGAAAAAGATAACATCATTTCTTTTTATTACTTTATTACTAATATCATCAGTACCGAGCATCGGCGTAGCTGCTTCGCTGAACAAACTTTCTGCAAAGGAAGTTTCGAAACAATGGGAAGTTGTAGTAGGCAAACCTGATAATGAAGACCCAAAAGCCAATATTTCAGATAAGCCAGACTTATATAATGTTTATAGTCTAGACATTAAAAATATTGGCGATGATAATATTGAATTGGTAAGAGTTGAAGCATATAGAAATGAGCCTAATACAAGCTTCGAATATGAACTATTTACTGTCGAAAACGATGCACCTAAAAAGAATTTATATCCTTCATTTCATCATACAAACTTTCCATTATACGCAAAAGCGACAGAGCTAAAAATTGTTGTGACTTGGACGAAGAAACATGATCAACACCGAAAATTGAGGGAACAGTTTGTTTTCAAGCAGTATTAAAAGGGTGCAATTCGCACCTTTTTTTGTTTATATATGTATATCAAAATTCCAGATCAGTAGTAGTTAAGGTTATTTTTAATAAACTTTCTTTGTATTTTATAGAATTCTTGAACATGTTGTCTGTTTATTTCCAATACCTCTTCTTTTCCATTTTCAAAAAACAATTGTATTTTATAAATAGGGTCTTGGGTTTCATGAAGATAAGCTACTTCTGTAATTTCGTCCCATCTATAAACATTTTCAGACATCTGCTTTTTAAAAGTAATATCGTTATTTGAAATAAGCGTATAGTTACCGAAACTAGCGTAATACCCCATCCCAATAGATGCAACCAAGAATAATATCCCTATATAATTCCATATTTTATCTTCAAATATCATACCGATACAAAATAAAATAAATAAACCAAAAGCGATAAACGTTAAGATGTTCGAAATAAAAGGAGTTAATACTAAAAAGGTGCCGCTGTGTTTGAAGGCAACTTGTTGCACAACATTAGGTCCTATAAATCCAGCTATAACACCCACGATTACCCCGATTATCAATAACACTACCCAATATGCCTTATTAATGTTTTGTAACATTTTGTCTCCTTTCCTTTGAAAATTGCTTATTAATAATATTTACGAATAATAATAAGAAAAAGTTTCATTTTTCTAATAAATTAAATCCAATTATATTTTACCTTAAGTTTTTCTTAAGCGACTATAAATTGCAAAAATGAAAAAGAGCTTGGAATACAAGCTCTTTTTGCGTATGTTTTTACTATTAGAATTAGCGTGTCTTTTATATGGATTAATTAATTAATTAATTATTATGTGCAATCTGAATTAGGTTGCCACATGTATCATCGAAGACAGCTATTGTGACTGGACCCGCGTTTTTCGGCTCCATCGTAAATTTTACACCAAGGTTCTTTAATCGCTCGTACTCTTTGTTGACATCTGCAACCCCAAACATCGTTGCTGGAATGCCGTCTGCAAATAATTTCTTTTGGTACTCTTTGGCAGCCTGATGATTATTAGGTTCGAGCACAAGCTCGGTACCTTCTGGAGCCTCGGGAGAAACAAGCGTTATCCATCTAAACTCGCCCATCGGAACGTCATGCTTTTTTTCAAAGCCTAGTACTTCAGAATAGAAATTCAATGCCTTGTCTTGATCATCAACAAATAAACTTGTAACAATGATTTTCATTATGTTTTTTCCTCCTATGGCATTTCCTATGTATATGCTTTGCTAATCTGATTACTAGCAAAACAACTTACCATATCATACCACTTTTATAGGTGATTTTAGAAATTAAGCAATCAACATTAAAATTCATAAAACCTTACCCATAATAACATATGGGGTATCATTATTGGTAATTATAAAAGGTTCCCTTACAACCATCCAACCCAATCCTTCATATAAATTACGTGCAGATTTATTATTTACTTGAGTTGTTAGTACAACGGTTCTATTCGTTACTCCCTTAAGCAATTCATGAATTAGCAATTTTCCGTAACCCTGGTTTCTATGTTTGGGATGTACGGCTAATTCAACGAACTCAAAACAATCTTCAAGCCATTTTTCATACTCTTTTGGACCAAGCTCTGCTGCAAGTACCTGATGATAATATTGCCCCGGTCGTGATGAATATCCATAAGAAAATCCTAGAATTTCCTCTGCATCTGATTTTATTATATAGCCCCTAAAACCGTCATAATTTAAATGCTTTTTCAATCGTTCTATTATTGACTGATTCCACACTTGTCTATAAAAACTATCGATGTTTTTTAGTAAGTTATCATCCATTTCTATTTTTACAACCCTTACCACCTTTTTCCCTCCATTTTCATATAACTAAAACCATAAGTTCATCATCGAAGTATGTGCCATTCACTCTTAATCCATTTTTATCGATCCCATAGGTTCTAAAGCCTAATGATTTATAAAGATTTTTTGCAGGTTCATTGCTTGACGTTACGGATAAATAAATTTGTTCAATCTCTTTCATTTCTTTAGCCTTTTGGATAGCCTCAGTCATTAAACTTCTTCCAATTCCGGACTTTCGCATCTCAGGATAGACAAACATGGCAACAATATTTGCCTTATGTTTCGTTTTTACCCTTGTTTCAATTATCAAAGTTACTACTCCGGAAAGTTTGTCATCTACAAAAGCACCAAATGTGAAAAAATGACCAAAACTTAACCTATTTTCAAAGTTTTCAAGAAGATACTCTTTTTCTTCAGCATAACTTGAACTGAATGCTTCAGGGTTCGATTTTAATGCATCTAATCTTATTTCTCTATAAATTACCGCATCTTTTGGTTCAAGTATTTTAATATTTATCATTTGTCCCCTCACCTTTTAATTAACATAATTTATACAAGAATTGTAGCCACTTATGTTCCGGTTCGTTTAATTCTAGTGCAATTCGAAGCCATTTTTTATTCTTATAATTAAAGCAATCCATTTCGGTAAGAAATCATTACTATTTAATTTTAACATAATATTCCAATTGTTTCTCAAAAAATAAAGACCATCAAATGATGATCTTTGCACGACAGAAGTCTTTTAAACTCTGCTTTAACTATTAAAACAAATTTCGAATGATAAATTGGTTTCTTCACTATTTGTTTTCTCCCAATTATACATTGCTTTTTTGGGTTCGTTTTTTTACGGATTCTCCTCCAATCCCCCAATGTTCAGGAGGCATTTCATTTATCATGATACGGACATTTTCGATTGGAGACTCTAATACCTCAGCTACTAACATAGACACTTCTCGAATTAATTTTTCCTTTTTCTCGGGTGAACGCCCTTTTAACATATTTATCTGAACAAAAGGCATGATTGAAACTCCTTTCTTTAATGTAGCTATTTGATATCGTCCCTTAATGAATAAGAAAGGTTCATGTTTCTCTGAATGAATATCTGTAATTATTCCAATTCAATTTTCTTAGTAATAGGAGAAAATTATTTACTTCACTTTAACTGATGGTCGATCTGGTGTCCCATAAAGGAAATATTCCTGTGGGAGTGGAGAGCCATACCAAATAATCCCCTTATCCAATTCTTCCTCTTTCCAAGTAATTGTTTTCCAATCTGGATCTAGTATTAAGTAACCTGTATCACCAAACAATTCAATACGGTTTCCACCCGGCTCAAAAACATACATAAAGTACGCCTGACTAATTCCATGCTTTCCCGGACCAGCCTCGATTTCAAAACCGTTTTCAACTAGCAAATCTGCTAAATCCATTAAATGTTGAGGGTATCCATACCAATATGCAACATGATGAAACCTTCCCTTTTCACCACTTTGGTCTCCCATGAGTGCAATTTCATGTACAAGTGGGCTAACACTCATCCACGCGCCCATCTCGGCTCCATCATTCATAATAATATTCTCACGAAGTTTAAACCCTAATTCGTCCGCCATAAAATGTTTATTTTGTGTAACATTTCCACACATTAAATTAATATGATCTAAGCGTCTCGCTGGAATCCCGACATTCGGCCTTTTTTGTGGACGACTCTTAAGTAATGTTTTTTGATCATCTGGAGCTTGATAATACTCAACATTCCAAAGAAGTTCCATATTATGTCCATCCGGTGTTTGGAACTGATAGGCGGCACCATGTCCAAGGTCTCCTTCAATCCAACCCTTCCCGTATCCACTTTTTTCAAGGGAATGAACTCTTTGATATAATGCAGCTTCAGAGCTAGTCCTCCAGGAAGCATGTCCCATACCGGCTTCCTTTGCTTCCGTGATTTTTAAAGTATGATGATAAAAATCTTCATATGCCCTTAGATAAACAGACTGCCCTTCTCTTCCACTTATCTGCAAGCCAAGATAATCTGTAAAAAACTTAAGAGTCTCCTCAGGCTTTGGGGAATATAGTTCTACATGTGCTAATTGTGCTACGTCAAAATTTGACATCGTAAAACCTCCTAATCGGTATTTAAACGCTTACATTTCATTGAAGTTCAAAAACTCTCATACGTAATATTCATAATAATAAATTCAATT
>NZ_JBALOX010000014.1:6771-10277 GCF_036965165.1 Bacillus sp. JJ1521
TTTTTATCCCGCTGTTCATGAATTTAAAATTCACTTCATTACTAACAAACTAGCATTGTCTTCTTAAAAAAGGTTTAGCTTTTCTTTTATTTTGTTGATCGTGTCATTGATGCCACTCTTTTCGGTATCTATGTACTCCCCAAAGCTGTTTTCTTCATAGGCTTCAAAACATTTTTCAGTTTGTTGAAAACACCAATTTCCTTCTTCCTCACCACGTTTCCTTAACCTTTCGTAAATCGTTTCTTTACTAGCTGTTAAACAAAAATGATACGTTTGTTCATCCATACTTTTTAAACCATTATATATGTAATGAAAGTATTCTAGTTTTCGAATAGTCATTGGTACTATAAGATTCGTTTTATAGGTAGTAATTATCCGTTTTGCCACCTCAACGGTTAATTCTTTCCATAAATGCAAATCTTGAAAATCGCCTGTTTCTGCTTCAAGTCTTTTTAATTCCTCTGGAATCACATTTCTCAACATAAAACCTATCTCTTCAGGGTCATAGATCATACTATTTTTTATTTCTTTCTGTAGCTCTTTGGCAATTGTAGTTTTCCCTACACCGAATGCTCCGTTTATCATAATGATCATATTACTATCCCCTTCAAAGAAATTTTTCTTTGCTTTAAGTGCATAAAACTGCGATTAATCTAAAAAATTTATATAACGCCCTTTCCCTATTTTTTTTGCTTTTTGATAAACATGCCACGCACCTACTAGATCTTGAAAAGCTAATCCGACTGAACCATAAATTGTCGTTTGTTCATCTTTTCTTATCCCTGATTTATCGTTAGTCATAACCTCCCCAATTTCAGCATGAATGGCATCTTCTGATAATCCTACTCCTCCAATTGCACCCATTTGAACTGCAAGATGACGATCATCGCAAACAAATAGTGATTGTTGTATTAATTCTGCACTAACTTCACATTTACCTGGCTCATCTGGACCTAATGTCGTGATATGAACTCCTTTCTTAACCATATTTGAAAATAAGAAAGGTTCTCTTGCCCATGTTGCCGTTATTATAATATCTGAATCCCTCACTGCCTCTTCTAAACTATTGCAAATAACCATTGAAGTCTTACATTCCTCTTGCATTTCTTCAACAAAGGATCTAGCTTTTTCAAAAGAAGAATCATATACAAAGACTGTTGAAAAATCCCTAAAATATCTAAGGGAACGAAGTTGAAGTTTCCCTTGAATTCCTGCACCAATTATGCAAACATTCTTTGCGTTATCTCTTGCTAAAATATGAGTTCCCATTGCACCTGATAAGCCTGTCCGCACTGCTGTAATATAAGTCGAGTCCATAATTGCTAACAAACGTCCTGTTTCCAGATCATGAAGGTTAATTACACCTCTTATAGAAGGAGATTCTGTTGGAAACTTGGAGTTATCTTTGACTGTATATGCAGGGATATCTGAACTAAGACCCGGAAATAAAACTACTGCACTCGTATTGTCTTTAGGTAAGTCAGACCGTGATCGTTGGGCTGCAATCTTTCTATTCGATGAGTACGAACAAAATGCTTTTTTTAATGCTGGATATAAATCTTTCGGGTCTAACAACGATTCTATTTCTTTTCTAGTTAGTAGTAATGTATCCATTTNNAAAAAAAGCATGAATCACCTTTTTCCAAGCCTCCGTACACCAGGATTATAGATCCTGTTTATACACAATTCCATGCTCCAGATATATCTTTAAGAGTGTTAATGCTTCTCCCCAACCTACCGCACAACCAATACAGGCTTTTATATCATTTTCCGAATTAGTATATCCCGTCTCATTAAGAATGACTAATGTTCCATCTTTATAAGGTTCAAGATTAAATGATACTGTTGAATTATGCTCTCCTGGTGACCATTGAAAAACAATTCTTTTGTTTGGTGTGGCCTCAAGTATCTTCCCGCCATCTTCAATATTTACATTTTCTTCACCAAAATTTGTCCATCTCAACCGTATTTCACCCGTTCCATCTGGGTTAATTTCTAAAGATGTGTCATCTGTAAACCAAGAATTCCACCCTTGAGCTATTGAAATTGTTTTATATACTTTTTCTATCGGTACTTTGATATATGTTTTATGATGTATATCTGGCATTTTTACAATCCTCCATTCTTTTGATTTAGTTAGGTGTGCATCAGACTTGCATTATCTTCATCATTATCATTATAATGGTAATATACAAAATATTATAATTTTTATTTAATAATTATTCTTCTTATGTCCATCACATAATTTTTCTCACCTCGACGATATCAACTTCATTGGTTAGAAACATGTATCTATCATAATTGGCTAAACTCTTAAATATATTAGTCAGGATGTTCTAAAATTATCAAAGTCTATATTTCTTTCAATTCAACCCTTCTTCTTTGTAAAAGTCACAGGATAAAAAGTATTATCATCCTAGTTTCATAAAACTAGATGCATATATATTATTAAATTTTCACAGAAGGAGAGATGTAAAAGTGGATATTAAAGACAATGCAAACATCGAAGGATGCCCGTTTCATGGGGGTGCTACTAGTAACAAATCAAGGGGTAATACCCATCAAGACTGGTGGCCAAATGCGTTAAACTTGAATATTCTCCGCCAGCATGACAGAAAATCAAATCCAATGGGAGAAGACTTCAATTACGCAGATGAATTTAAAAAGCTAGATTACGATGCTCTAAAGCAAGATCTTCGTATTCTAATGAAAGATAGTCAAGATTGGAGCCCAGCAGACTATGGACATTACGGTCCTGCGTTTATTCGTATGGCTTGGCATTCAGCTGGTACATACCGTATTGGAGATGGTCGAGGTGGTGGCGGAACTGGTAACCAACGTTTTGCACCACTTAACAGCTGGCCGGACAATGTTCTACTTGACAGAGCACGACGCCTTCTTTGGCCAGTTAAGCAAAAATATGGGAATAAAATTTCTTGGGCAGACTTGTTTGTTCTAGCAGGTAATGTCGCCATCGAAGATATGGGTGGTCCTACAATTGGATTTGGAGCTGGACGCGAAGACATTTGGCATCCAGAAGAGGACATTTATTGGGGAGCTGAAACAGAATGGCTTGGTGATAATCGTTACACCGGAGAACGCGACCTTGAAAATCCACTTGCTGCTGTTCAGATGGGACTTATTTATGTGAATCCAGAAGGTCCAAATGGCAAACCAGATCCGATTGCAAGTGCGAAGGACATTCGTGAAACATTTGCCAGGATGGGAATGAACGATGAAGAAACTGTTGCACTTATTGCCGGAGGTCATACTTTCGGTAAGTCACATGGAGCTGGTGATCCTTCTCTTGTTGGTCCAGAGCCAGAGGCTGCTCCTATTGAAGCAATGGGCTTAGGCTGGCAAAGTTCCCACGGTAAAGGTTTTGGCCGTGACACTATCGGTAGCGGTATTGAAGGTGCTTGGACTGCGAATCCAACACAGTGGGACAATGGTTACTTTGATCTATTGTTCGGATATGAGTGGTGGCTGACAAAGAGTCCTGCTGG
>NZ_JBALOX010000015.1:0-224 GCF_036965165.1 Bacillus sp. JJ1521
ATAAATAGCCTCTCAATTCATAGGTATGACTCAGCGGCATCCAAACTAAGTTTTAGGTTTGTTTGTCGTTGAGTTTTTTTGTTTAACTTTTTTAAAATGGCAGCCGCAAGGCTTCGCCATAAAAGGGAGAAACATAGCTGAATCACCAGTAAATTTTCTGAATGTTTTGTGTTGACGGAATTCACTCTTTTTTGTATTATAAATCATATATCATATATGATATA
>NZ_JBALOX010000015.1:233-14700 GCF_036965165.1 Bacillus sp. JJ1521
ATATATGATTTATATCAAGGGACGTGATAAAAATAAAAATGTATCGGACAAAAAAAGAAATGATTTACCAGATTCTTAGAGAAGAAATCCTAAACGGTAAATATAAATTTGGGGAAAAGTTAGTCATTAGCAGACTTGCCATTAGGTTTGAAAGCAGCGAAATCCCTGTCCGTGAAGCTATTAATCTATTAGAATCTGAAAAGTTAATAGAGTTCAAACCCCATGTGGGTGCTTTGGTTAGTACATTATCGGCTAAGGATATTCGGGAGATTTTTGAATTGCGTGTAGAATTGGAAGGGCTTGCAACGAGATTAGCGGTAGAAGCGTTGACGGAAGAAAACTTTTCAGAACTTAGAAAGATACTGGATGATTCCGTTCAAGCTTTTAAGGATAAGGATTATATCCGATTTGAAGAATTAAACGTAGCATTTCATAACAAAATTTATTCTGCTTGTAATAATCAGCTCTTAATTCGTACCATTGATGATCTGTGGAGCAACACCAAAAGATATCCTTCATTATTTAAAGGAAATGATGAACATATTCAGGCTTCAATCCATGAACATGAAGATATCTACAGGGCTTTATTGCGAAAAGACGGTATGCTTTCAGAAAGCTATATGATTAAACATAAAACACGTGCTGGTAGAGAAATCCTTCGGTTAACGCAACAAGAATTTTATGATAAACTCCATGATCGTCTTATTCCTAAGTCGAGCAATAGTATTTAATCATTATTTTTAGATTGGAAACAAAAGAAATATATTCGGTTTGCAAAAAATGATCTAAACTAATCGTCTTGAAAGGAGGCGAATAATGAACATAAATATTGAAAAGATTGACTAATTTCTCAATCCAAATTTTCAAAAAGCTGTAAGTGGGAGCTATTGTTCTTACTAATGATTTAATTCTAAATGAGAAACGCAACAAGGAATCGGAGTTCCAGTGCAGGAACAACCGATAAACACTTTAAATAAATTGACGAAGGGATTAAATATATAATGAAAATAGTGCAATTTTTAGAAAGCGGTACCAAATCATACGGGGTGCTGAAAGAAGAGGTCGTCGTAAAAATTGAGGGAGACATTTTTGGTGAATACTTGGAGACAGAAGAAAGATACTCTCTTTCCGATGTAAAGCTACTCGCTCCGGTCGATCCAGGTAAAGTTGTAGCAATTGGTCTGAATTACAAAAAACACGCAGAAGAAGTGAATAAACCACTTCCCTCAGAACCTATGATGTTTTTGGTATCCCCAACTGCCGTTATAGGACCAGGTGAGACAGTTGAACTTGTTAACCCTGAAAATCGTAATGATCATGAAGCTGAGATTGCAGTTGTTATTGGAAAAACTGCAGAAAATGTAAGTGTCGATGAAGCACTTCAATATGTATTAGGCTACACAATCTGTAATGATATTTCGGATAGAGCACTTCAAAAGTTCGATGGGCAGTTTACAAGAGCAAAAAGTTTTTCAACCTATAAGCCACTTGGACCAGTCATTGTCACCGATATCAATCCGGATGACCGATCGATTACATTAAGGGTAAACGGTGAGGTAAGGCAAGATTCAAATACTAGTGATATGATCTTCTCGACAGCCGAGATAATTTCATTTGTTTCTAACGTTATGAGACTTAATCCGGGGGATGTCATTATTACTGGGACACCATCTGGTGTATCACCGCTTTATGATGGTGACACGGTAGAGGTGGAAATCGAAGGGATAGGAGTTCTATCAAATCCAGTAGCTGTTAAGAAAAGTGTAGCTTTACAAAACTAATAAGGATTAAAGGGGAATTGCTTATGAAAAAGAGAAAATTGATGCTTCCATTCATGGCGGCTGCATTAGCAATAGGACTTTCTGGTTGTGCGAGTAACCAGGCAGGTGAAAAAACGAAGGTTGCTAGTGGTTCTGCAAAATCTGATTACCCGACAAGAGCAATCGAGATGATTGTCCCATTTGCTCCTGGGGGAACGACTGACAGTGCTGCAAGGGCAATTGCCAGTGTGGCAAACAAATACCTTCCAAACGGGCAAACTGTATCTGTCGTGAATAAGGACGGAGGAGCGGGAACAATCGGGATGAATGAAGTAGCCCAGGCAAAAGGAGATGGATATACCATCGGAATGGCTACAAGTGGTCCTATGACAATCAAAACCCATTCAAAAGAAGTAACTTATCAGCCTGAAAAATTCAAACCAATCATGCAAGTTGTCGCGACACCAAACGTGCTAGTCGTAAAATCTGATTCGAAAATAGAGACCTTCGAAGATTGGATGGAGTATGTAAAGGAGAACCCTAATAAATTTACATACGGCACTAGTGGTGCTGGCTTGACACAGCATATCACGATGGAAAATCTTATGACAAAAACGGATGTAAAGGTTAAACACGTTCCATTCCAAGGAGGAGCACCTGCTCTAACTGCTCTGCTTGGAGGTAATCTTGAAGGCGCACTTGTACAGACTCCCGAAGCAATTCCATATATAGAGGAAGGAACTCTTCGTCCAATCTGGATTTCAGGGACATTCAAGCCTGAGGAATTGAAGGATATTCCCCTTCTTACGGAAAAAGGCATTGATGTTAAACCTGACGTTTGGACAGGTCTTGTAGCTCCGTCATCTGTTCCAGATGAAGTGGTGAAGGTGCTCCATGATGCATTCAAACAAGCATTAGAAGACCCTGGTGTGATTGAACAGTTAAAGAAAATAGGAACAGAACCGGTGTACAAGAGTTCTGAGGAATTTAAGAAAATAATCGAAGATGACTATCGAATAAACGGGGAAGTTCTTGAATCTATTGGTCTAAAATAATAACTAAGTAAGGTGGGCGGGTTATTCCCGCTCTCCCTGTCTTATAAATGGGGTGACAAGATGCGAAACGCAGGTGTTTTAGCAGCAATCCTGATCATTATTTTTTCAAGCTTTTTTCTATACCATAGCACTACCTTGGATTATACAGGTCCACTTGGCTTAGGTCCCGGTTTTTTCCCACTTTGGTTAAGTATCCTCCTTTTGTTCCTTTCAATCATATATCTGATGATGAGTTTTAAAGAGGTCATTGATATACGCGAAATTTTGCCAAAGGGAAAGTCATTGCTGGATTTCACGTTTATTCTCCTTTCCATGATCTTGTTTATCCTTTTAATAGAAAGAACAGGATTCGTCATCGCAGGAACGGTTTCCTTGATTGTACTTTTGTTTCGCACGTTTAAGTGGTATTTCACTCTTTCATTGTCCGTTGGAATCTCGCTTGCGATATTTATTATTTTCGCAAAAGGGTTGTCGATTCCATTCCCGGTCAATTCATTTGGGTGGTAAGGGGAGGAATTTATGGAGACGTTTGGTCTGTTATTGAATGGTTTTTCTAATGCACTAACATGGGAAAACCTATTGTTTTGTATAATTGGGGTATCGGTTGGAATGTTTGTAGGCGTTATGCCGGGATTAGGGCCAGTTGCGGGGACAGCGATACTTATTCCTCTCACCTTTGGCATGGATCCGACATCGGCAATCATTATGCTATCTGGAATTTACTACGGGGCAATGTACGGAGGTACGATTACATCTGTCCTAATTAATATCCCAGGTGAGGCAGCAAGTGTTATCACCTGTATCGACGGTCATCAGCTTGCAAAGCAGGGAAGAGCGGGCGTCGCCCTGGGTGTTGCCGCTATTGGTTCATTCGTAGGTGGAATTACCGCACTTATTGGACTTGCTTTTATTGGACCGCCTCTTGCAAATTTTGCTTTGAGATTCGGTCCACCTGAGTTCTTTGCACTCATGATTCTTGGTCTAATGATGCTGATTGGACTTATGGGAAAGTCTCTTGTAAAAGGTTTCATTGCCGCAGTTTTTGGTTTATTACTTGCTTTTGTTGGGATTGACCCGATTTCTGGAAGTTCCCGTTTCACTTTCGGCATCCCTGAGCTCTTTAGCGGGGTCGACTTTGTTATTGTGGCAATGGGGCTTTTTGGAATTTCTGAGATACTTTATAACGCTGATCAAGGGCAAACGGCAGAAAAACCCGCGAGAGTCAAAGGATTATTCCCACGTCGGGATGAATGGGGAGCTACCATAAAATCGATTGGGAGAGGAACAGGACTTGGAGTTTTAATCGGACTTGTACCTGGAGCAAACGCAGTGCTTTCATCCCTTGCCTCCTATTCTCTTGAAAAGAAGATCTCAAAAAAACCTGAGTCTTTTGGAAAAGGGGCTATTGAAGGGGTAGCGGGGCCGGAAACGGCAAACAATGCGACTAGTGGAAGTGCGCTTATCCCACTTTTTACTTTAGGTCTTCCTAGCTCTCCAACAGTTGCTGTTATACTTGGAGCATTTATCATGCACGGTCTTCAACCAGGTCCAAAGATTTTTAGGGAGAATTCAGACTTTGTATGGGCGGTAATTGCAAGTATGTTCATCGGGAATGTGATCCTTCTTATCATGAACCTTCCACTTGCAAATCTCTGGGCAAAAGTGGCGCAGGTCCCATATAAGATTCTTCTTCCGTTAATCATGATGTTCACGATGGTTGGTGCTTATACGGTAAAAAATAGTGTATTTGATATCGGACTAATGTTGATTTTTGGAGTTATTGGCTACTTCATGAAAAAGCTTGATATACCAATTGCGGCAACCGTTCTAACGCTTGTACTCGGAAGTCAAATTGAATCTTCTTTTCTGCAATCGATGGCCATCTCGGATGGAAATGCTGGAATCTTCTTCACAAGGCCGATTTCGGCTATCTTAATAGTCCTTACTGTCATTATCTTCCTTGGGACGATAATTGCAGGGATTAAGAACAAAAAGAGTATGTTGGGCACCGATATGGAAATATAGGGGGAGATTCTATTGAAACTGGAGGGAAAGGTATCCCTAATCACGGGTTCTGCCCGTGGGCTTGGCTATATTATGGCTTTGCATCTGCTAAGGGAAGGTGCAGTTGTAGTAATCAATGATATTGATGAAGAATCAGTAAAAGAAGCTCTTACTTCTTTGAAAAAAGAAGGATATGAGGCCTTCGGGTTTGCTGCAGATGTTACGAATAAAGCGCAAGTTAATAGTATGGTTAATTATGTAATAGAAACATTCGGAAAAATAGATGTTTTAGTTAACAACGCTGGCGGGGCTCTTCGGACTCCTAAAAGGTTTGAAGAGATCACGGAGGAACATTGGGATCTCGTCCTTGATGTCAATTTAAAGGGAACATTCCTTGTCTCACAAGCAGTTGTTTCCTATATGAAAGAAAATGGGGGAAGCATAATCAATCTCTCATCCATTGGAGGAAGGACTGCAAGTATTGTAACAGGCGTCTCTTATGCGGCAGCAAAGGCAGGCGTCGTTGGCTTTACCAGAAGGCTCGCAAAAGAATTAGGTCCTTTTGGAATCCGTGTGAACGCTATAGCTCCAGGTCTTGTCCTATCGGGAGAACGCCTGCAAGAGACGTGGGACACAATGGTAGAGGTTGAAAAGGAGGAAGTTCTTGATGCTATCCCATTAAGGCGCCTAGGAACCATAGATGAACAGGCGAAGGTGGTCAGTTTCCTTGCGAGTGATGAATCAACTTATATGACTGGTGCTGTACTCGACGTAAACGGTGGTCGTTTCATGGGTTAAATTATTTAAAAGGTATTGAAGCCCCCTAAAAAGTATTTTATAATATTATTTAATAATATTAATTTTCAGACTGGGGGGTTTTCATGGATACAAAAGATACAGTCCTGGTCACAGGCTTTGCACAAGGACCAAAAGGAACTACTGTTTATGAAACTTACAAGACAATAGGCGTTGTTCTCGTCATCAATACCAAAACAGGTGTGATTGAAGACGCGCAATTCACAGTAATTACCCAGTTAATGAATACTTATCTAAGTACCCTTGTTAAGGGATATGATACAAAACAGGGGATACAGCCTTTATTAGAAGATGTAAAGAAACATTGTTTTGCTCCTTCACAGGGGGCGGTAATTCAATCCATCCGTTCGGCATGGGACAGGTATAATGAAATAAGACAGGTACAATTGTCAAAATAACTGGTTATCTATGGGGATAGTTAAAAGCTGTCTCTTGAAGTAGGTAAAACCCAGTAACAGGAGATGACATCTCTTTGTTGCTGGGTTTTTTTATTTGTTTGAAAGGGGCGATAGTATGAAAGCGATTTTGATTGAGGATGAGACAAAAGATTTGTATATAGGAGAACATGGAGATCCAATTATTGGAGACGATGATTTGCGTGTAAGAGTGATGGCAACCGCCTTGAATCGGGCAGACCTCTTGCAGCGGAGGGGAAAATATCCACCTCCTTTAGGTGAGTCAGAAATTCTTGGCCTTGAAATTGCAGGAATCGTTGAGGAAACAGGAAAGAATGTGTCTGGCATTAAACAGGGTGATTGTATATATGCACTTCTCCCAGGAGGGGGATATGCAGAAAAGGCAAGGGTTCCTGCTGGTCTTGCTATTCCAATTCCTGATGGCCTCTCATTTGAGGAAGCGGCAGCAATTCCTGAGGCATTCCTTACAGCATACCTGAATCTTTTTGAACTTGGAAAAATGAAACAGGGTGATTTCGTCCTGATCCATGCAGCGGCAAGCGGGGTGGGGACTGCAGCTGTCCAGCTTGCACGAGAGGCAGGGGCCATTCCGATTGCTACGGCCGGCAGCAGCAAGAAACTCGAGGTTTGTCAAAGGTTAGGTGCAGAGTACGTTATCAATTACCATGAGGAATCATTTTCTGAAAGGGTGAGGGAAATTACTGATGGTAAGGGCGTAGATGTAATCCTTGATCCTGTTGGTGCTTCTTATTGGGATGAAAACCTTGAATCCATCTCCCTGGATGGAAGATGGGTTGTAATTGGCGGAATGGGTGGTTACGAAATCGAAAAGCTAAACCTGCGTACCTTGATGAGGAAAAGGGTATCCCTAATTGGCTCGACGCTTAGATCACGGACCATGGATGATAAAATTCGTCTGACAGATGCTTTTAGAAAGTTCGCAGAGAATCGGTTCAAAAATGGAGGGCTATTACCTGTAATCGATAGGGTATTCGATTGGGAACAGGCGAACGAGGCTCATCTATATATGGAACAAAACAAAAATATCGGAAAAATTATTCTAAAAATAAATGAGGGGGAATCGAAGTGAAAATTGATTTAGAAGTGAATAAAGAGAAAAATGAAAAAAGAACATTAAAATGCATCATCGACACCGACGTCCATCATGAGATTAAATCGACAAGGGATCTTCTTCCATACCTTTCAGACCACTGGAAAAGATACATTCGGGATTATGGATGGGTTCCTGAAAGAAGCATTCCATTTAATCAAATTAGGAAAGAGACCAAATACAGGATGGATACAAGGCCAAGTGACGGTTCTACGCCAGGTTCAGACTATAATCTTTTAAAAGAACAACTCCTTGATAAACACAATATGACCTATGCAGTGTTAACAGGTTGGTTCTATGAGGCAAGCGTAGCAAAGGGTTGGTACGAGTTTGCTGCGGCAAGGGCTTCTGCCTATAACGACTATACTATTGAGAATTGGCTAGCAAAGGATAAAAGATTACTAGGCAGCATCACTATTCCACAGGACCCTGTTGCTGCTGTAAGGGAAATCGAGCGCGTTGCAGATCACCCACAAATGGTCCAAGTCATGCTGCCTATAGCTGATTTTGCTTGGGGAGACCCGATGTACCATCCAATTTTTGAAGCGGCGAACAGACATGGATTGAAGGTTGCAATGCACCTCTCAGCGTCAATTACAGCTCAGGGTGGCGATTTTCTTCGATATTATGTGGCGTGGCGCTCTGTACATCCGCAAGCTTATATGACTCAAACCATCTCCCTAATTACAAACGGAGTATTTGATAAATTCCCAGAGCTTCAGGTGGCCTTAGTAGAGGGAGGCTTCGAATGGGTGCCATTTATGATGCACAGGATGGATTCTGCTTATAAAGCATTAAGGGCTGAAACTCCTTGGGTTAAGAGAATGCCGAGCGATTACTTCCGTGATAATATGAGGTTCACGACACAGCCATGGGATGATTTAACCCCAAAGGAATTCATGAACATTATTGATATGATGGGGTCAGAAGATATGATTATGTTTGCTTCCGACTATCCTCATTGGGACTTCGATCCACCAGAAAGAACAATACCAGGCGGAGTATCTGAAACACTTAAGAATAAAATCTTATTTGAGAACGCTCGTAATTTTTATGGGCTATAGGATAAGAAGGAAGGGTGAAGATGATGAAATACCAGGTATGTAGTATAGGTGATCTTGAGAAGAACGGAAAGTATCCTTTTACGTTAAATGGCAAAGGAATTGTCCTTGTCCAATCAGAGGATGGAGGAGTATATGCTCTACGTGATGTTTGCCCTCATAAAGGCCCATGCCTTTCAGATGGAATGATAGACAAAGGATGCTCATCAAATGAGGTAGGGGAATATATCTTTGAAAAGGAAAAAGAAGTCTTACGATGCCCTTGGCATAGTTGGGAGTTTGATATTAAGACAGGCAAATCCCTTTTCGCACCAGATAAAATTAAAGTAAAAACATACGAAGTATTAGTTGAAGATGGTTTGGTTTTTATTAATGCATAAATAGGGCAGGGCAGTTATTTGCTGCCCCTTGTAATCTATGAAGAAGGAAGGCATAAAATATGGAGTTTAAAGTATCAACACTTAGTGAATTTTCGAACAATGTCCTAATGAAGGCGGGGGTTCCATCCTATGAGGCTGATACAATTACAAGAACAATGATTGAAGCGGATTCAAGGGGAATACACAGTCATGGTCTGATGAGGCTTCCTATATATATTGAACGGATGCAGAAAGGATTCATCAGAACAGAGTCCAAAATCACTGTGGAAAAAGAAAACAAAGGGACAGCGGTCATTGACGGACACTTTTCGGCTGGCCAAGTAGTTGCCACAAAAGCCATGGATATGGCTATCGAAAAAGCAAACGAATACGGGATTGCTGCCGTTTCGGTTAAGAATTCAAACCATTTTGGAATTGCCGCTCACTATGCATTGAAGGCTACTGAAAAGGATATGATTGCTATTGTCATGAGCAATACAGCTCCTCTAATGCCTCCTACTGGGGGGGCTGAAAAGGTCTTGGGAAACAATCCTCTAGCTATAGCAGCGCCATCAAGTGGGAATAATCCTGTCCTTTTAGACATGGCCTTATCGAATGTGGCACTTGGAAAAGTCTTGTTTGCTAAAAATAATGGAGTCGAAATCCCAGAAGGGTGGGGTACTGATAAAAACGGTATTCCAACAACAGACCCTGCGTCTGTTTTAGATGGGGGATTTATCCTGCCAGTAGGAGGGCCGAAAGGATTTGGGCTAGCCCTAATGGTAGAATTGTTAACTGGAGTCTTGTCAGGCGGAGATTTCTCAAAGATGATCCCAAGTATGTACGATACTACTAAAAAACAAAGCATATCGCATTTAATGATTACAATAAATATCTCATCATTCATGGATGTGAGATCATTTAAAGACTTAAGTGAAACACTAGGATCATATGTAAAAAATGCTCTAAAGGCTCCGGGAGTTTCCCAACTGTTTCTCCCTGGAGAAATTGAGTTTGGTGTCGAGGAAAAGCGGTTAAAATCAGGAATACCTTTATCAGATGGGGTACTTGAGGACCTAGCAAAACTGGCTAATACAATGAATGTGGCACCTTTAGCTGAAAAAAATATCATAATATAATACATGTAAATTGAGAATGGACGACAATGAAACTATGAATCTAAGACCATTTGCAGAAGTGGTATACATTTTTTGAGTCACTAAGGTGGCTCTTTTTTGGTTTTAAGCGAGAGGTTGTGGATTGAAAGCCCTTTATTTTCAAGTTTATAGGAGAATGAAGGTACTCCATTAGCAATGGACGCACGATAATTTCTAGAAATAGGTAAAACGGTGGTGCTCCAACTGCATTGGAAGTACACCTCCTTCCAGTTATTAGGGAAATGGGGGTACTCCAGCACCATTGGAGATACACAACTTTCCAGTTAATAGGAGATTGAAGGTGCTCTTGTCTACATTTTCAAATAGAAGAGGGAATCAAATTCCACTTCCCACCAATTTTTGACCAATTTTTGATAAAAATGTGGCAAAAATGGTAACTTCACGTAACTTCACTAATTTGTGAAATATTTCACATGACAATAAACCCTACCTATTGTATGATGATGTTGTAAGGAAGTTTGCTCAGTGGTGAGCAAGCCAAACCATAACTTAGTCAAAAATAGATAAAAAACCTTGTAATGGAGGTAATTGATAATGAAAGCATGGACTGGTTTTAAAGAAGGAAAATGGCAAAAGGAAATTGATGTACGTGATTTTATACTAGAGAATTTCTCATCATATATTGGCGATGATGCATTTTTAGAGGGACCAACTGAAGAAACAAATGCGCTTTGGGAACAGGTCTTGGAATTAACAAAACAGGAACGTGATAATGGTGGAGTACTTGATATGGATACAAAAATTGTATCTACGATTACTTCACATGGCCCTGGTTACCTTGATCAGGAAAAGGAAAAAGTGGTTGGTTTCCAAACAGATAAACCATTTAAACGCTCTCTTCAGCCGCTTGGCGGTATTAGAATGGCAGTCGATTCTGCTAGTGCCTATGGATTTGAAATAGATGAAGAGATTGTGAAGATTTTTACTGAGTATCGGAAAACGCATAACCAAGGTGTGTTCGATGCTTATACACCAGAAATGAGACTTGCGAGAAAAGCGGGAATCATTACCGGACTTCCTGATGCATATGGTCGTGGAAGGATCATTGGAGATTATCGAAGAGTGGCTCTTTACGGGGTAAACCGTCTGATCGAAGATAAAAAGAAGGACCTGGATGAAACCGGAAATGGAGCCATGTTAGATGACATTATTCGTGACAGGGAAGAGCTTTCTGAGCAAATTCGTGCTCTCCAGGAATTGAAGGAACTAGCAGCTTCCTATGGGTATGACATTTCAGATCCTGCAACAAATGCAAAAGAAGCATTTCAATGGCTATATTTTGCATATCTAGCTGCTATAAAAGAACAAAATGGAGCTGCGATGAGTTTAGGACGTGTGTCTACATTCCTAGATATCTATATCGAAAGAGATTTAGCAAACGGAATTTTATCTGAGCAAGAGGCACAGGAAATTGTTGACCATTTTGTGATGAAACTACGACTCGTTAAGTTTGCAAGAACACCAGATTACAATGAACTATTTAGTGGCGACCCAACTTGGGTGACTGAATCACTAGCGGGTGTTGCGCTGGATGGTCGTCCATTAGTTACGAAAAACTCTTACCGGTTCTTGCATACACTAGACAATCTAGGACCTGCACCAGAGCCTAACTTAACTGTCCTTTGGTCTGTGAAACTACCTGAAAACTATAAGAAGTACTGTGCAAAAATGTCTATAAAAACAAGCTCAATTCAATATGAAAATGATGATATTATGCGTGAAACATATGGAGATGACTACGGTATCGCATGTTGCGTGTCTGCCATGGCAATCGGCAAGCAAATGCAATTTTTCGGAGCAAGAGCGAACCTAGCAAAAGCTTTACTCTACGCAATCAATGGCGGTATCGACGAAAAGTTAAAAACTCAAGTGGGTCCAAGTTACGCACCGATTACTGCTGAGTATTTGGACTATGAGGAAGTCCTTCAAAAATATGATGTAATGCTTGAATGGCTTGCAGGGCTTTATGTAAACACATTAAATATTATTCACTACATGCATGATAAATACAGCTATGAACGTTTGGAAATGGCACTGCATGACCGTGAAATTTTACGTACCATGGCATGTGGAATTGCAGGGCTATCTGTTGTCGCGGATTCACTCAGTGCAATCAAACATGCAAAGGTAAAAACGATTAGAGATGAAAATGGCATTGTTGTAGATTACGAGGTTGAAGGGGACTTCCCGAAATACGGAAACAATGATGATCGTGTTGATGAAATTGCGGTTGAGCTTGTGAAACGCTTTATGAATAAGATTAAAAAGCATAAAACATATCGCAATTCTGTTCACACTCAATCTATTTTAACGATCACATCTAATGTCGTGTATGGGAAAAAGACGGGTAATACACCTGATGGCCGTAAATCAGGAGAACCGTTCGCACCAGGTGCAAACCCACTTCATGGCCGTGACACAAAGGGTACACTTGCATCATTAAGCTCTGTTGCGAAGCTGCCTTATGAATATGCCTTAGATGGAATTTCTAATACTTTCTCTATTGTTCCAAAAGCTCTAGGTAGAGAGGAAGAAGCAAGAATCAGCAATCTAGCAGGCTTGCTTGATGGATATGCAATGAATAAAGGACATCATCTAAATGTGAACGTGTTTGATCGCGAAACATTAATGGACGCAATGGAACATCCTGAGTTATACCCACAATTAACAATTCGAGTATCAGGATACGCCGTGAATTTTATCAAATTAACAAGAGAGCAACAAATTGATGTGATAAACCGAACATTCCACGAAAGTATGTAATTAATGTAAAAAAGAGGAGGACGAAAAGCATGAACGGACGCATTCATTCCATAGAGACCTGTGGAACGGTAGATGGACCAGGACTACGTTATGTCATTTTCACTCAGGGGTGTTTGCTCCGTTGCCAGTTTTGTCATAACCCGGATACTTGGAAATTAAATATGGGGAAGGAAATGAGTGTTTCAGAGATTATCAATGATATCAAAACGTATCTTCCCTTTTTCCAAGCATCAGGTGGCGGAGTTACTGTGAGTGGTGGTGAACCGTTGTTGCAACTTGATTTTTTAATTGAGCTTTTTAAAGAATGCAAGAAGCTTGGGATTCACACCACAATCGATAGCTCTGGTGGATGCTTTACTCGTTCTCTGCAATTCATGGAGCGATTAGAGGAACTGCTCACGCTAACCGATCTGATTTTACTAGATATTAAGGAAATCGATTCAGCGAAGCATAAGGAATTAACGGGCATGAGCAATGAACATATTCTGGATTTCGCTCAGTATTTATCAGATAAAAATGTTCCCGTTTGGATTCGCCATGTGTTAGTTCCAACAATAAGCGATAACGATGAGGACCTTACAAAACTATCAGAGTTTATAAAAACGCTAAAAAACGTGAAAAAAATCGAAATTCTCCCGTATCACAAGCTCGGTATTTACAAATGGGAAAGTCTTGGTCTTGAATATAAATTAAAAGATGTCGAACCTCCAACCGTAGAGCGAGTCAAAAACGCGGAAAGAATACTAATTGGATAAAAACGCAAAGAGCATGAAATCATTTGTTGAATTTCATGCTCTTTTTTGTGCCTCGTCCACTTGTCACGAATGAAGGAAATATGGAAGATGAAACGAATTGTAGTAAAGGATATAAAATTTTTAAAAAAGATTGAAACAAATTTGAAGTTGAAACGACTTATTCTTGATTGGGGGCGAGGCATTGGAGAATATGTCATTAGATATAGAAAAAATCTACGACATGTATTACCGGGACGTCTATCACTTTGCATTGTTTTACACAAACAACCGTCAGGAGGCAGAAGACATCACTCAGGAAACCTTTATAAAAATTATGAAAAATATCGGTAGCCTGCAAAATCCAGAGCGAATGAAGACATGGATTTTTTCGATAGCAAAGCATACGGCAATTGATCTAAAAAGAAAACAAAAGTTTATTCAATTCCTTCCAGATTGGATTTACGAAAAGGAGTCTGAAGAAGCAACACCTGAAAAGAAGGTCATCCAAAAGAAGGAATGGGAAGAACTACAAAAAGCACTGATAAAATTAAAGCCTACCCATAGGTCCGTGGTCATTTTACGAGGATTAAAAGAGTTGTCTATTAAAGAAACGGCTGAAATCATGGGATGTAGCGAAAGAAAAGTGCGCGTCGACTATCACAGAGCCATTCAACAAATGAAAAAGCATGTTCAAGTACATGAGGAAGGGTGGGGACTCAATGAAAAATCAAAATAATGATAAATGGTTACAACCCCTAAAGGATCGTCCTGACCTTGAACCCAATCCAGTTTTTGCAAAAGAGCTTAGAGAAACGCTAACAGAAAAAAAGATGATAAAAAGACGAGATTTTTCTTGGCTTAAATTGTGGCTGCCATTAGCAATGGCTGTTATGTTGTTCTCCATCATATCCATGTCCTTTGTGACGAGTCATCAGGAACAAGGACAGCAGCCAGTCGAAACAGAGGAACCGACCAATGGAGTTAATCCAGATTTTGACGCACTATTGGCTGAGAATCCTGCGTACCAACAAATTTATGATTCGGTCTTAAAAGTAACCACAATAGAAGAAGCTAGTAAACAGGTTGTTAATTTTTTTGAGGCATTACGTGTGGAAGATAAGGCATTTCTTAAGAAAAATGTGTTTTTTGTGGCAAACCCGGAAAAAGAAGTTGAGGCATTAATTGATTTCTACCAGGGGATTGATGTTAG
>NZ_JBALOX010000015.1:14726-47090 GCF_036965165.1 Bacillus sp. JJ1521
AAGAGGGAAAAACTGAAATTTATGCTCCGCTTGATGAGTATGTCCCAGAAATTGAAAATGATCTTGAACTAAATGAGCAGGAGAGGGCGGCATATGAGCAGTTTAAATTGGACCATAATCCTGAGGCACTAAGAAATCTTGAGCCAATCAGTGTGGCGAAAATATATCTCCAAGCCAATGCTGATGGTGATCAAGAAACCTCCTATGCCTTGTATACAACGAGAGAGGACCGAGTCATGTGGTCAAAGGAAGAGGATAAGAAATACTGGGAACAAGATCCGATGTTTGCCAAAACCGACAATAAAGCTTTTTACGGTTTGGGTTCTGGAACCTTCCATCAGCAAAGCGAATATGAAGGCTATATCTCTTTCCGTAATAAAGACGGGGACATGGGTTTCCAAATGGTGAAAGAGGAGAACGGTATTTGGAAAGTCTCCTTTATGCCAATTCAGTAATGAAATGAAAAAATCCAACCCCATTTTAACACGAGGTTGGATTTTGTTTATTTTAGTCTAAAGCCTTCGTCATATAAATAATCTTCAGCTTCATCATAGGAGCCAAAAGCTTCTTCTAGATTTAATCCAGAGTATATATTCCACCATTCGTCCTCAAGAACAAGTAGCAATGATTGTCCTTCATCATTCACCCAGCGTTCCTCTTGTCCCTCACCAATGATGGCATTCTCCCTTGCTAATGGAGAATTTGCTGAGAGGGATTGAATCGATTCCTTTACGATTCTTCTCAAATCAGCTTCTGAGAAATCACGAATATTTATAAAGCCCTTGTCATCGACCTCATAGTTTTGAAGGTTTCCGGCGTATACAAAACCATTGCCTTTTGGATGAAGATGCTGAACAACAATTTTTTTATCAAAAACACTGTCATTATAATGAAAGTTTACTCTTCCTAAAGATACATCTTTACGTTGTAGCTCTGGGAAGGATTCAATGATCCTGAGTTTTTCCTCGAAAGATAACATATGTAAGTCCTCATTTCTGCATTTTTACTATTGTGTAATTTCCTTCACGCGACCAACCTGACCATCCTCTAATCGAACCTTAATCCCATGAGGGTGGAAGCTAGACTTTGTCAAAATATCTTTGACAATTCCTTTTGTTAGTATACCAGTTCGTTGGTCCTTTTTTAACACGATTTGCACTTGCGTTCCTGGTGAAATATCTGCACGATTCTGCCCATTCATAGCGAAAATCCTTCCATTTATTATTTGTTCTCTTAGTTTACCTTATTTTTGAAAAGATATCTTTTAAAAATATAGGCACATCTAAATACTTAGTCGGTGGATGGAGAAGAGTGTGATTTTAGTCTCATGTTTTTAGGTTCTAATTAGTATAAAAGGTTGATATACATAGCGTGAGGAATGTGGCAACTTTATATTGCGGAGGTCGTTCATTAACTGGATTTTACAAAATACATAATAAAGTAAGTTATGTAAAAGTTTTATTTTACTTTCGTAAATTCCATTGACCGAGTTCCCGTGCGACATTATCTTGAAGGCGTACCAAAAATACTAAGTAAGGGGAGAAAGCTGTGAAAAAAGGCATGGTGAGAAAGTTACTATCGGTATTTTTTGTTTTTAGTTTAATAGTGCCTACTACTCTATTAAACTTCGCACCTCCTGTAAGTGCAGCAGAAGGAACTGCTAGTGTAACTGCAGAACAATCATCTTATATTACAGTAGCAGAAGCAATTGCAAATAATTCGGGTAAGGCTACGGTACAAGGGTATATCGTAGGAACAGCTAGTAGCGGAACAAAATATGTTCAGATTCCACCGTTTACGGTTGCTACAAATCTTGGTTTAGCAGATGATCCAAACGAAACGAATCCTGCAAAAATCTTGCCTGTACAGTTACCAAACGGTAGTGCAGTTCGTACAGACTTAAACTTGGTGGACCATCCAGAAAACTTCCAAAGAAAGGTGGCTATAACAGGTAACCTCGAGCAATATTTTAGTGTTCCAGGCCATAAAAGCGCAACTTCCTATGAATTTCTTGATGGTGAACCAAATCCAGAACCTGAACAACCAACAGTAATCAGCATTGCCGAGGCGCGTGCTCAAGGTACTGGTAATGCAACAGTTAAGGGTATTGTAACTGCAGTATTAAAAAATACCATTCATATCCAAGATGAAACGGCTGCAATTGCTGTTCGTCCAACTTCATTACCTGTTCAACTTGGTGATGAAATCACTGTAAGTGGGTCATTACAAGAATATAGAGGGTTATTACAATTAGATTCTGCAAAATTGATTGGGGAAAAAGAGGGTAAAGGGGTACCGTCTCCAGTTGAACTTGCAGGAGCTGGAATAAATGAAGAAAATGAATCTAAATTAGCAGTTGTTAAGAACATCGAACTTATCGCTGTTTCTAACGGGAACGGCTGGGCAAACTTTACTGCAAAAGCCGAAGATGGAACAGAATTTTTAGTTCGTGATGAAAATGGGACATTGGGACTATCTGTTGGAACAACATATGATTCGATAACAGGTATTGTCCAACAGTTTGATGCGGATTATCAAATCATTCCACGTGGACAAGCTGATATTGTTGCGGATGCAACAAAAGTTCAGCCAGTAAGTGCATCTCATCCATCAGGTACCATTCCTGCTGGAACTCAAGTAACATTATCTACTACAACTGTAGGTGCAGACATCCACTTTACAACAGATGGAACTGAACCAACGGTTGAAAATGGTCAGAAATATAGTGAACCAATAACAATTGACCAAGATGTAACAATCAAAGCGATTGCTGTAAAAGAGGGCTTAACCGCAAGTGAAGTTAAGGAATTTACTTATAAAGTATTCGATATTGAAAACATCAACATCCATGATATTCAAGGTGAATCTCATGAATCTCCTCTTAAAGGTAGAACGGTTGAAAATGTGGAAGGTATCGTAACGTACACTTATAAAATCAATGGCGGTAACTACTTTCATATGCAAACTCCAGATGACCAAAAGGATGACAATCCAAAAACATCTGAAGGAATCGTCGTTTATACTGGGAATCAAGCAAATGTAGCAGTTGGAAATTTAGTAAGTGTAACAGGTACTGTCGATGAATATCATATCGATGGCTACAATGATAAAGCGGACACAGACCTATCCATCACACAAATCAATGCACGTGATGACCGCGGTGGTGCAGTGACCGTAATTCAAACTAAGGTTGAATTACCTGAACCGATAAAAATTACGAGCGACAACCTGCCAAGTCAAGTAATTGATAATGATAGTTTTGCAATGTTTGATCCAGAAGAAGATGCAATTGATTTCTGGGAAAGCATTGAAGGGATGCTTGTTGAAGTAGAAACTGTAAAGGCTGTTGCACCTCAGGAACATGGTGATTTAATTACTGTTCTTGAAGACAGACAAACGGATACAATCCACGGCGGTGTACTTTTAACTGAAGACAATGCAAATGCGGACCGTATCCAATTCAAGATGTACGATAACAATGCTGCTAGAGATTTCGAAGTAGCAACAGGAGACAAATTTACTGGACCTATTACGGGTGTAGTCAACTATGGTTTCCAAAACTATAAGATTTATGTAGATTTAAAAGAAATGCAATCAAAACATGTAAAAGGCAATGCAAAACCAGAGACAACAACGATTGTAAAAGAGGAAGACAAGGTAACCATTGCTTCTTATAATCTAGAAAACTTCTCAAATAATACAAAAGAAACATCAAATGACAAAGCTCAAAAACTAGCACGTGCATTTGTGAAAGATATGGAAAGTCCAGACATTATCGGAGTAACTGAAGTTCAAGATAACAATGGACAATCTGCTGGAGGTTCAGCTGCAAATGAAAGCTATCAACGTTTAATTCAAGCAATTGTTGCTGCTGGCGGTCCTGAATATGAATATTTAAATATTGACCCTCTTAATAATCAAGATGGTGGAGCACCAAATGCCAATATCCGTGTAGGATTCTTATATAATCCAGACCGTGTTTCATTACCAGAAGGCATTTCAGCTGGTGATGCTACAACTGCAGTTCGCTATGAAAATGGTAAATTAACGCATAACCCAGGTCGTATTGACCCTACAAATGCTGCATTTAATAACAGTCGTAAACCTTTAGCAGCACAATTTACCTTCCAAGGTGAAGATGTTGTTGTGATTGTAAACCACTGGAATTCGAAATCTGGAGACACTCCATTATTCGGTTCAACACAACCAGCAGTGTATGGTAGTGAAAAACAACGTAAACAAATTGCAAATGTTGTTTATAACTTTGTAGAAGAAATAAAAGATGATAACCCAGACGCCAATATTGTATCTGTTGGTGACTATAATGATTATCAATTCTCCGATGCAATGAAACTATTTGAAGGTGAATTGATGACAAATATGATCAACCATGTTGAAAAAAGTGATCGTTATACGTATTTGTTCCAAGGGAACTCACAGGTTTTAGATCATATTGTGGTATCAAATAACCTGGTTTCTCAAACTGACATTGATATTTTACACATCAATGCTGACTTTACTGATATGGCAGGCCGTGCATCTGACCATGACCCGGTATTGGTCCAGGTAGACCTTAAGAAGAATGAGAATTTCGACTTAACGGTTATGCATACAAACGATACACATGCTGCTTTAGACAATATGCCGAAAACAGTTACAGCGGTGAAAGAAGTAAGAGCGGAAAACCCTGATGCACTTCTTTTACATGCCGGAGATGCTTTTACTGGAACATTATATTTTAACGAGTTCCAAGGTAAGGCAGACTTGGCGATGATGAACTTAATGGGCTTTGATGCAATGACATTTGGTAACCATGAATTTGACTTGGGATCTTCAACTGAAGGTCATCAAAAATTAGTCGAGTTTATCCAAGGAGCACATTTCCCATTTGTAAGTGCAAACGTTGATTTTTCGAAGGATGCTAAATTTGATGGAGTATTTAATGATGCCATCGCAGCAGACTTTGATAATGGTCAAATTTATAATGGAATCATTAAAGAAGTAAATGGAGAGAAAGTGGGTATCTTCGGTTTAACAACGGAAGAAACAGTCGACATCTCCAGTCCTGGTTCCATTGAGTTTCAAAACTATCTGAAAGAGGCAGAAAAAGCTGTTCAAGCCTTTGAAGCAGAAGGTGTTAATAAGATTATTGCATTAACTCACATTGGTTTTGATGATAATGCAGCAATTGATAATGACTTAATCCTTGCTGAAAAAGTAGAAGGCATTGATATTATTGTCGGAGGACATAGCCATACAACATTAACTAAACCTGTGGTTGTTGCAAAAGATGCAACACCAACAGTTATTGTTCAAACAGGTAATTCTAACAGCAATCTAGGAGTACTAGATGTAGTGTTTGATGCAAATGGTGTTGTGATTGAACATGCGGGAGAATTAATTCCAATCGGCAGTCAAGCGGCTGATCCTGAAGCAGCTGCGGTATTAGCACCTTATAAAGCCAAAGTTGAAGAAGTTGCTAAAAAAGAAATCGGAGTAACAACTCCTATCCCATTAGAAAGCCCTCGTACAAATGGTGATAATTCAAAACCAAGTGTACGTAAAAATGAAACAATTCTTGGTAACTTAATCACAGATGGTATGCTTTTAAAAGCAAAAGAATTTACTGGTAAAAATGTCGTAATGGCGTTGCAAAACGGTGGCGGGATCCGCGCAGGTATTGATGCTGGTCCAATCACAGTTGGTGAAGTCATCACTGTTCTACCATTTGGAAATACGTTAGCAACAATGGAGTTAACAGGGGCTGAATTAAAAGCAGCATTTGAAATCTCGGTAAGCAGTTACCCTGCAGAAAATGGCGGATTCCTACATGTAGCAGGAGGTAAGGTAGAATTTGATTCTTCCAAACCAGCGGGTGAACGAGTAGTTGGAGTTTACATTAAAGATGCTAAAGGAAACCTTGTAGCAGTTGATGCTAATACAACGTACATCATCGCAACGAATGCTTTCACTGCTAAAGGTGGAGATGGCTATGGTGTATTCGCAAAAGCCTATGAAGAAGGCCGAGTAACGGACTTAGGACTTTCCGATTGGGAAAACTTCCGCGATCATTTAGTAAGCCTAGGTAGTGCGGGAATCCCAACTAAGGTTGAAGGTAGAATCATTGATGTCCAAACAACCCCAGGTGAAGAAGAGCCTCAAGTTGTAGTTGTTACTCCAGAGCTAGAAAAGGGTAATAAATACAATGTTACGGCAAAAGATTTAGATGAATTGAAAGAGGGAGCTACAGTTGAAGTAAATATTCCTGAAAAGAAAAATACAATTTTTGTATCATTTACTTCACAAACTGTGGCAAAACTTAAAGAAGCAAATGCAACATTAGTGGTTTCCAATGGTGTTGCTGAACTTCAGATTCCAGCATCTAGCTTACCTAATGGTGAAATAGAAATTAAAGTGGAGAATAATAATCGTAAGGGTTATGATTTTACATTCAAATCCGAAGGTAAGGGCGGCTATAAGAAGTTCGACTAAAAATCAGTTAATAGTAAATTAAAAACACAGGTCGTAGAAATGTCTATGACCTGTGTTTTTTCGAAAAATTTTCAGGTTCTGTCCTTACTTTGAAAAATTTTTAAAATGTTAAAGTAATGGGTAATTTAATGGCTTTTCTCTAATAACAGAAAAATCATTAAAACCGTCAGCTATATCAAATATATTAAACAATAATTCAAAATATTTTTTAAAAATAATTGACTGACAATGTGAAAGCGTATACAATAACCCAATAAGAACTTGTATGGTACATGGTACATGGCACATATAAGCGATAAGGGAGGGATATATGGAGCGCGGCCATTAAGCATATTGTTCATGTTTTTAGGTTGTCACTCGGTAGGCTTGAATTATAATCAGTTGTTGAAGGTAGGGAAACATTGAATATGTTGATTGTGTTTGAACATCCGCAATAGACCTATTATGAGGAGGGAATTGAGTGGGAAATGAGAATTGGAGATCTTTGAAGGAAAAAATAGATTGGCCTGTTTTTTTGATAAGTGGTGGTGTTCTTGTTCTGTTTGTTCTTTTATCAGCGTTTAATGTAGATGGGGTTACAAAGTTAGTGACGAGTGGTTTCAATTTATCAATCAAATATTTTGGAGCATACTGGCAATTATTATTACTGGCTACCTTTATTGTTGGGGCAGTATTATCTTTCTCTAAATATGGAAATGTTCGATTAGGTAAATTAAACAAACCGGAAATGGGCTTCTTTAAGTGGGCAGCTATTATTGTTACGGCAGGGTTAGGTGCTGGGGGAGTCTTCTGGGCGGCAGCAGAACCCATGTATTATTTTATGGACGTACCTCCGATGCACAAGGGTATTCTTCCGGGAACGGAGGAAGCAATTGGTCCGGCATTGGCACAAAGTTATATGTCTTGGGGGTTCACTGCTTGGGCCATTTATGGTGCGATTAGTACGATTGTCATTATGTATGCGCACAATCATAAAGGGATGCCATTGAAACCAAGAACTCTTTTGTATCCGATATTTGGTGAAAAGATTCGCAATAGTGTATGGGGAACGTTAGCGGATGTATTTTGTATACTTGGTGCCGCAGCGGGGACGATTGGTCCGATTGGCTTTCTTGGACTGCAAGTTAGTTATGGTGTGAACGCTGTTTTCGGCTGGCCTGATGGATTTGGTACACAGTTAATCATCATTATTGGACTTACGAGTGTTGTTTTAATCTCCACAATCACAGGAATTGATAAAGGGATTCAATGGTTTAGTAGATTAAATGTCAATATGGCAGTAGCGATCGGTATTTTTCTACTACTTTTCGGCCCGGGTGAATTTATCATCAACTCATTTGTTTCATCATTTGGAACTTTTATGAGTGAGTTTATGACGATTAGTACATTTCGCGGTGACCAAGAATGGTTAGGGTATTGGATGCTATTCTTCTTTGGATGGTTTATTGGATTTGGCCCATTAGTGGCCCTTTTAGTCGCGAGAATTTCAAGAGGTAGAAAGATTAGGGAAATTTTCGTTGTTGTATCAGTGATTTCATCTTTAACGACAAATTTTTGGTTTACAATTTTAGGAGGTTCGGGAATCTTTTATGAACTTAAAAATGTAGGATCTGTAAGTGGCCCGTTAACAGAAGGTGGTCTTCCAGCTGCAATTATTGCGATTGCGAATCAAATGCCACTTGGCTCGATTATGCCATTCCTATTCCTGTTGCTAACTGTATTGTTTGTCGTCACGACGGTGGACTCGATGGCTTATTCCATTGCGATGAGTGTAACAGGTGTTGGTGACCCGCCAAGAACGATTCGAACGTTTTGGGCAGTAGTCATGGCAGTTATTGCGATTATTTTAATCAAAATTGGCGATGGAGGAATCGGGGCCTTACAATCTTTTGTTGTCATTGCGGCAGTTCCCGTTTCCATTCTAATGATGCCAATTCTATGGCATGCTCCCAAACTTGCCAAGAGAATGGCCATAGAACAAGGGATTGTGCCTGAGACGAAGGATGAACGATTGCCTTCAATGGCTGAAATATCTGCATCAAAAGAAAACTAATAAAAATTATTTGAAGATTTAAAAGAGAAACAATTGACTATAAAATTGAAAACGGCTACAATTTGAATATCATCTTGTATGGTACATGGTACATACAAGACACCAAGAAGCTGAGAGGGAGGTGTTTCTCATCGTGTCAATATTAACTATGAGCATTACAGAGCAGGTTACAAATGCTATTCGGGAAGCAATTGTTACTGGTGAATATGAACCAGGACAAAAATTATCAGAAGCTTTTCTTTCGGAACATTTTAAGGTAAGTAGAACCCCGATTCGGGAAGCATTAAAACAATTGGAGCGAGAAGGATTAGTTGAAATCATTCCTCGAGTAGGATCATGTGTAACCAAACCGACAGATCGAGATTTAACAGAGCTTTTTACCGTAAAGGAAGTTATGGAAGGGCTAGCAGCTGGGCTATTAGCGGAAAGTGGTGATACAAAGTACATCGAAATGGTTAAAGAATCTGTTACATCAATGGAACAGGCTGTTAAAACCAATGACCACAAGCTATATGTAGAGTCAAATAACATTTTCCATAAAGCCATCTTGGACGGAGCGAATAATTCAAAATTAAGCTACTTATTAAATTTGCTTCTGAACCAAATTCCGTATAGCCGTTATGTGTATTTAAGTATTGAAGTACCAAATCGCTTGGAAAAATCGTTACAAGAGCATCAGGAAATCTTGGAAGCAATCCTTCTAGGAGATCGAACGAAAGCAGAACAGGTCATGCGTGATCACGTAAGGGCAAGTGGAGTGCAACTTAAGAAAGGGATCTATAATAAACTTTATGATAAAAAACAAGAATAGAGAGGATTGAAACCTATGAAATTTGGAATTTTTGCAAACCTAGCTGGTCCAGGAAGACACGAAGAATACTATAAAGTTCTTGATGAAGCACGTGAGCAAGCAATCTATTGTGATGAAAATGGCTATGATTCTATTTGGTATACGGAACACCATTTTGGCCATGAGGGTAATGAATTAATCTCTAACCCAATCTTAATGGGTGCAGATATTGCAGCAAGAACAAACAACATTCGAATTGGGCAGGCAGCAAATGTGGCTACATTCTGGCATCCGCTTCGTTTAGCAGAAGATGTCGCAATGCTTGACCAGCTAAGTAAAGGACGTGTCGAAGTTGGTTTAGCTCGAGGTTTATACGGAAGAGAAGCTGCAAACTTAAACTCATTAGCTGATCCCAAAAATCAACAACAAAACCGTGCTCTTTTTAATGAAACATTAGAGATTTTAAGAAAAGCGTGGTCGAATCGATTCTTCTCTCATCAAGGCGATATTTATCAATTCCCTCCAGAAGGATTGAAATGGAGCCATCCAATGAGTCCAGCAACGGAAGAATTCATGGATATGGAGAAGGGAGAAATTAATAAAATTTCCCTTATGCCAAGACCATATCAAGAGGAACTGCCAATCTGGCAAGTCATTGATTCACCAACTTCTATTATTGCTGCAGCCCAAAACAATATTAAAGGTATGTTCTGGATGCCGACTGTAAAGGAATTAAAAGGCCGTTTTGAATTATACCGTGAGCATGCATCCGCAGCCCGTGGACATGAAGTAGCGCTTGGCGAAGGAATTGCCTTGGTACGTGATGTGTACGTTGCGGAGACAATGGAACAAGCACGTGAAGATGCGGCAGAGGCAGTATTAAACAACTACCGCTGGATTTGCCACTGGAGAGGACTAGGTAATCTAATGGATCCCGGTGAAGAAGTCAAACCTGGCCAAGAGTTAAACTATGAATTCTTACATCCTAGAAATCTATTATTTGGAACTCCAGACTATGTCGCGGAGAAAATCCAAGAACTGAAGGATGAGCTTAATTTACAAGAATTATTACTGTGGGTGAACCACAATAGTTTGCCACATGACAAGATGATGAAGAGTTTGAAACTATTTACAGAAGAAGTTATGCCGAGATTTACAAATGTGAAAGCGGGGGTTTTATAAATGTTAGAAATTCGTAAGGTATACACGGCCATAGAAGAGACTCGTATTGAAGGCGGTAAGGAATTAGATACACCTATTCGAATGATTACAACAATGCTCGTCATGAAAAACCCATGGGCTGGCAGAGGATTTGTACAGGATTTAATGCCTGAAATTAATGAATATGCGCCGGAAATTGGTGAGGTATTAGTAAATGAATTATTTAAACATATTGGTTCTCCAGACGATGTGGAAGCATTTGGAAAGGCCGCTGTTGTTGGCGTAGATGGCGAGATTGAACATGCGTCTGCCTTCATCCATACATTAAAGTTCGGAAATAAATTTAGAGATGCTGTTGAAGGAAAAAGCATTTTAAGCTTTACGAACAAGCGTGGTGGAGCGGGAACAGCCGTTGTGATTCCAATGGTACATAAAAATGACGACTCCCAACGCTCTCACTTCCTTACGTTTGAAGCAACGATTCCAGATGCACCACGAGCGGATGAAATCGTGGTCGCGATCGGTGTCGCGACAGGCGGACGTCCACATCCAAGAACAGGAAATCGTCATCAAGATATGGTAGAGATGGGGCTGGTTTAATGCCTTTCGCACACTATGATCAAGGAAGCATTTTTTATGAAGAAAAAGGGAATGGTGAACCATTAATTTTCATTCATGGTGTGGGCTTGGATCATCAGATGTGGGAAAAACAAGTGAAAGGTCTTTCTCAGCATTATCGTGTTATTTGTTACGATATGCTCGGGCACGGGGGATCTGAACATCCCCCAGGCCCATATTCGCTTTCCCACTATGTCGGGCAATTAGCCGGGCTCATGCAACATCTAGGGTTAAAAGAAAGCCATGTGGTCGGCTTTTCTATGGGAGGAATGGTTGCACAAGCTTTTGCCCTTGAGTTTCCTGAAAAAATTCAAACTCTTACCATCCTGAATGCAGTTGCCAATCGAACGGATGAACAACGAAAAGCGATTCTGTTACGAGTAGAAGAAGTCAAAAAATCAGGTGCACAATCCACAATCGAAACAGCTATCCAACGTTGGTTTAATCCTGAGTTTCTAGTAAATAATGAATCAGTTGTGAATCAAATACGTACGCGGCTTCAAACAAACAACCCTCACTCCTATTTGGCTGCCTATACACTTTTCGCTACAGCAGACCAGGAGTTATGGCCAAAGCTAACAACGATTAAACTTCCAACATTGATTATCACTGGGGAACATGATGTTGGATCAACTCCGGAAATGTCGATGAGCATGCATCAGCAAATCGAGCATTCAGAACTACTAATTTTTCCAAATATGAAACACATGTTACCGGCTGAAGACGCTGATTATTTAAACAAGGAAATTGAAAAATTTATTAAAAAGAATGCAGTGCCGGTGGTGAGGTAAAGGGGAGAAAATGCTCATGTCAGAATTAAAAAAATACAAGATGTATATTAATGGGGAATGGACGGAATCAACAAGTGGTGAATATTTTCCAAGCTATAACCCTGCAAGTGGAGAGCCTTGGTGTTATGTAGCTAAAGGAACATCCGAGGATGTGGATCGTGCTGTTCAAGCAGCCCATCATGCCTTTTTGCATTCTAGCTGGGCAAAAATGACGTTTACGGAAAGAGGGCGCCTGGTCAGAAGATTAGGTGAGCTAATTTCGGAAAAAGTAGATGAGCTTGCGGAATTCGAAACACGTGATAATGGAAAATTGATTCGTGAAATGAAAGGGCAACTAAATTATCTGCCTGAATTCTTTTACTATTATGCAGGCCTCGCGGATAAAATCCACGGTAAGACCCTGCCGATTGATAAACAGGATATGTTTGTCTTTACATCAAGAGAGCCACTTGGTGTGGTGGCTGCGATTACACCTTGGAACTCACCGCTTTATTTAACGACATTGAAACTTGCTCCAGCACTAGTGGCAGGTAATACAATCGTCATCAAGCCATCTGAAGTCACATCGGCATCTCTGTTGGAACTGATGAAGCTTGTAGAGGAAGCTGGATTCCCACCGGGGGTAGTGAATGTCGTGACCGGTTTTGGGATGCCGGTTGGAGATACATTAACGTCGCATCCACTTGTAAGACGTATTGCCTTTACTGGTGGCCCAGATTCAGCCCGACATGTGGTGCGTAGCTCGGCGAACAATTTTGCACAGGTTTCGTTGGAACTTGGCGGGAAATCACCGAATATCGTCTTTGAAGATGCGAATCCTGATAACGCCGCCATGGGAATTATTGCAGGAATCTTTGGTGCATCGGGTCAAAGCTGTGTAGCAGGGTCGCGCGCGTTTTTACACGTTGACATCTATGACAAGGTCATGCATAAACTTGTTGATCGAGTCTCACAAATTAAAATTGGCGATCCGCTAAAAAATGAAACAGAGATGGGTCCGCTAGCCACACAAGCCCAATTAGAACGTGTAAAACAATACGTCTCTTTAGGGCATGAAGAAGGCGGGAAGGTTATTCACGGCGGTAAATCTCCTGAATACTTGGATAAAGGATGGTATTTTGAGCCTACCATCTTTGAGCTTACCGATCACTCATCCCGCATTTCAAGGGAAGAGATATTTGGTCCTGTTTTAAGTGTTATTCCTTTTAAAGATGAAAAAGAAGTGATTCATCTTGCCAATTGCACGGACTATGGTTTGGCTGCTGGCATTTGGGTAAGTGATGTAGCCAGAGCCCATCGTGTTGCCAAGGCAGTAAATGCCGGAATTGTTTGGGTCAATACCTACCGAAGTATTTCTCCGATTGCACCAATAGGTGGTTCAGGGTTAAGTGGATATGGTAGAGAAGGCGGTTATGAAGCAATTCATGAATATACACAAAGTAAGGTTGTATGGGTGAATACATCATCTGAACCCATTCCAGATCCGTTTATTATGCGATAAACAAGACAAGCAATAGCCCCTTGGACAGCGGCGTAAGGCCCCGAGTACCCCGCAGTTTATTTAACGTTGGGCGGAAGAGGGAAGGCCAATAGCTGATTGGGCGCTGGAGCAGGACAAAAAGGAGGAGCAAACATGAAATTATTAGCGATATCTGGTACGATTACGGGCTCCAAAACAAAAGTGGTTGTCCAAAAGGTGGCAGAAGAGGTCAAAAAGAACGATCCAGAAATTGAAGTAGAAGTACTAGATTTAAAAGAATATAATCTTCAATTCTGTGATGGACGTGACCCATCCACCTATACAGGGGATACAAAAAAGGTAATCGACATCGTTTCATCAGCTGATTTTTATATCATTGGAACACCGATTTTCCAAGGGTCCATAACAGGGGCTCTGAAAAATCTATTTGATTTAATCCCTCCTAAGGAGTTTAGAAATAAAGTGATGGGATTTGTGGCAACAGGCGGAACTTATCAGCATTACTTAGTCATCGAAAATCAGTTGAAACCAATTGCAGGCTATTTCCGAGCTTATGTCGCACCAGGATCTGTTTATGCAACGAATGATCATTTTAATGCACAGAATGAGATTATCGATGCTGATGTGTTAAGCCGCATTATTCATTTAAGCGAAGAGGTTGTTCGGATGCAAAAAGGTCTAAAAGAAGAACTTCAATTTCAAGCATGAGGCGGTGGTGTTTAATATGCACGGTATTTCAATAGTAGAAAAAAGTAATTCCCTGCCGAAAACAAGAATTAGTGGAACCGTCATCCGCGGCAACCAAATTGGACGCACCATTGGATTTCCCACAGCGAACTTGGATTTGCATGAAGAATCTACTTTGCAAAAAGGGGTATATGGCGTCCGTGTGTATTATCAAAACCAGTCCTATTACGGATTAATGAATGTAGGCGTAAGACCGACTATCAATAAAGAAGAAATGAACATCCATTATGAAGTTCATATTTTTGACTTTGATCAAATGATCTACGACGAGGAATTGGATGTTGAGGTTTGCTATTTTGTCAGGGAAGAACAGCTATTTAGTTCTATGAAACATCTCGTTTTACAGATAAGAAAAGATGTGGAGACTGTCCAACGCGTTTTTAATATAGAGAAGCCTGCTCTTTTTAAAAGGAAGATTAAGCCTGGATCTGAAGAGTATATCCATTTAACAGACTTGGCATTTATTCAGATGTGCAATGACAAGTATGGCATTAATCGTGGCATTTATAACACGATTGATAACTGGATCTTTCAACAAGGAAATAAAAATATCCTAGAACGCAGAAGGCTTTTATTAGCCTTTCTCGAGTCATTAAAGGAGCACGAGAATACTCGTAAAAAGTTTGGTCCTGGCGGCTTGACACCAAAACTTGAGGAGTTTTTTTACGGAAGTCTTAACGGAAAGGCAGCCTCGAATCTTTAGTTCACTTATTTTATTTAAGACGGAAGGAATTGTATGCGATGTCATATGTAGAAAAAATTGCAAAAAAGAATTTGCTCATTCATGGTGAATGGGTCGAAGCAAAGGCGTATAAGCCGCTGTTCTCTCCATATTCTGGTGAAATCATTGCGGAAATTCCGGATGCAACAGAACAAGAGACGGAGTTGGCGATCGAAGCCGCCTATCGTACGAGAAAAGTTATGGCAAAATTGCCGGCATTTAAACGGGCAGAAATTCTCGAGAATCTAGTCCAATTACTGAAAGAGCGAGCAGATGAAGCAGCAGAAATTATTGCTTTAGAGGCCGCAAAACCAATTACAACAGCCAAGGGCGAAGTTGCTAGAACAATCGAAACGTATAAATTTGCGGCAGAAGAAGCGAAACGAATTCATGGCGAAACCTTGCCATTAGATGCTGCTAGTGGCGGAGTCAATCGACTTGCTTATACCGTACGCGAACCACTTGGAGTGATTGGGGCCATTACCCCGTTCAATTTTCCTATGAATCTAGTAGCTCATAAGGTGGGTCCTGCGATCGCTAGCGGAAATACGATTGTCTTAAAACCAGCATCCCAAACCCCATTATCTGCTTTTTTCATTGCTGAACTACTTCAAGAAGCCGGCTTACCTGCAGGCGCGCTTAATGTCGTTACAGGCAGCGGCCGTGTGGTGGGGGATAAAATCGTGAATGACGACCGTGTAAACATGATTACGTTTACGGGAAGTCCGGCTGTGGGGATTGCTATCCGTAATAAAGCGGGGCTAAAGCGGGCAACGTTGGAATTGGGATCGAACGCGGCTGTTATTATTGATCGAGATGTAGAACTTGATAAGATCATTCCACGCTGTGTTGAAGGAGCATTCTCATTCCAAGGTCAAGTTTGTATTTCCTTACAACGGGTGTACATTCATGAGGCATTATATGATGAATTCATCGGAAAATTTGTTCAGGAAGCAAAGAAGTTAAAGATCGGAAATCCGCTTGATCCAGAAACAAATGTATCTGCCTTAATTACACATGGAGATGTCGAACGTTCGTTACAGTGGATTCACGAGGCAACTAGCTCTGGTGCTAAAATTGCAGCAGGTGGCATAGCTGAAGGGAATATTCTTCTGCCAACAATCATTGCTGATGCGGATGAAGATATGAAAGTATCGTGTCAGGAAGTATTTGCTCCTATTGTGATTGTAAATAAAGTAGCATCTGTTGAAGAAGCGATCCAAAAGGTCAATGATTCACGTTACGGCTTGCAAGCGGGAATCTATACGAATAATATTCAAACTGCCCTTAACACCATTGATGAGCTGCATGTTGGCGGAGTCATGGTCAACGATATTCCGACTTTCCGCGTTGACAATATGCCATATGGCGGAGTAAAAGAAAGCGGAAATGGTCGTGAAGGCTTGAAATACGCCGTTGAAGAAATGACGGAATTAAAGCTTGTTGTATGGAATCGGAATTAGGTGACAGCTAATGGCTTATTTTGCAGCATTTTTACACATGTTGGACATTGAAAAAAACAAAGAAGTTCTCCCTCGTCATATTCAGTATTTAGATGAATTGGATGAGCAAGGGAAAATTTTTGCAAGAGGTCCTTTTTTAGACAATTCTGGTGGGCTTATAGTATACATCGCTGATTCAATTACCGAAGCTTACTCATTGGCGGAAAAAGACCCCCATGTTATCGAAGGGTCAAGGAAGTTAGAATTGAAGGAATGGAAAATCCTTGTAAAGAACTAATGGAGAGATCTAAGCCGCTATCTTTACTTGTATGGTACATGGTAGCGGTATGGATTATTCGAAAAGGCTTATTTCAAAAAACTTGTTGCTACTTGGATTTGCTGATAGATTGTTTAACTTGCCAATATGCTAAAAAACTTACACTTCATTAGTGACATTTTAGGAGAAAATCAAGGAGTGAAATGAATGGATTTGAAAAATACGGCTCTTTTATTAATCGATCTCCAAAAGGAAAGCGGTACATCGGATGTTGTCGGGATGAACAAAATTGTTCAAAATACGGAACTTCTTATTCAAACATGCCGTGAAAATGGGATCCCGATTATTTATACCCGCCATATCGGCAGAGCGGATGGGGTGGGTCTTGCGAATAAAGAACCAGTAAATGAACAAGGGGGACCCATCTATTATCATGCTGAAACGGAAACCATTGAAATCATTGACGAAATAAGACCAAAAGGAAACGACATCGTTATTGATAAATATCGATACAGCGGTTTTTACGAATCCAGTCTTGATTTAATGTTGAAAAGCTTAAAAGTGAAACATTTGATTGTTGGGGGAGTACTTACCGATTGCTGTGTATTAGCTACCGTTTTAGATGCGTATTATCGGGACTATCAAGTTAATCTTGTAAAAGATATGTGCGGGACGACCACCGAAGGAGCCCACATGGCTTCCATATTAATGATGGCAAATTGGATCTATGATTTAAAAGTATACGATGCAGAACAACTAATAAAGCAATTAAACAGCGAAGAGTATCAGGTTTGGGAGTCTTCTAGTCCGGACGAACTTCAGTTTTCTCCGGAAAATGTGCGGGACGTTTTTGCAAAGTTATCCGATAAGTAAAGATTTAATTAAAAAAGGAGGAATGTTTGTGAAGGTTGAAACACGGAGTATTGAATATGTTCCGGAGAATGAGAGGCACGGGAAGGCGAGGGATTTATTTCCGATCTGGTTTGGGGCTAATATGAATATTACGACCGTTGTGTCGGGGGCATTACCTATTATGCTAGGGCTTAACCTGTTCTGGAGTGTCACTGCAATTATAATCGGCGCCCTTGTGGGGGCAATATTCATGGCATCCCATTCTGTTCAAGGACCGAAGCTTGGAATCCCGCAAATGATACAAAGTAGAGCACAATTTGGCGTAATTGGAGCCATTATTCCATTATTCCTAGTGATGTTTATCTATTTGGGCTTCTTTGCAAGCAATACGTTGCTGGCTGCCCAAGCAGTTGGCGATCTTGTTCCAATTGGTCAAACTTGGAATATCATCTTTATTGGGGCTATTTGCTTTGTTGTAGCTCTATATGGATACGACTTAATCCATAAAGTACAAAAGTGGTTCTCAGCCGCTTCATTGGTTATTTTCCTAATTATGACTGTCATTGTATTTCTGTTACCAGTTCCTGCCGAGCAATGGATGCCTTCAGATTTTAATTTATCGGCATTTCTACTCTCAGTCAGTATCGCTGTTACTTGGCAATTATCCTATGCTCCATATGTGGCAGACTATTCACGATATCTTCCTACTAATACACCGGCGAAACAAACCTTTTGGTATAGTTATTCGGGCACGGTCATTGGCGCTGTTTGGATGATGGTATTAGGAGCAGTTTTAACCATTGCGATTCCTAATTTCGCTGATAATACAGGAGGAAATTTAGCTGGACTATTTGGAAATTTTGCTATAATTATGCTTGTATTGATTATCTTTGGACAGCTTGCCATTAATGTGTTTAACTTGTACGGAGCATTTATGTCTTCGATTACAACCATTGAACCATTTTTTAAATTCAGGGTTACCCCGAAGGTTCGATTTGCTTTCCTTCTTGTGATCACAATGGTCGCAACAGGTTTATGTATTCTTGGGCAAGGGAACTTTTTAGACTTTTTCTTAAACTTTATTTTCTTTATGAGTTATTTCTTGATCCCGTGGACATCTATTAACTTGGTTGATTATTATGTCTTGCGGTCAGGCGAGTATAGCGTTAAAGACATATTCGACCTTAATGGGAAGTACGGCAAGGTAAACGGGATTGCTACATTTGCGTTTGTCGCATCGATCATTGCTGAAATACCATTTGTAAACGCTTCATTCTATGTGGGGCCGGTTGCCAATATGCTTGATGGAGCAGATTTAGCCTGGGCTGTAGGACTTTTCTTGCCAGCGGCTCTCTATTATTTCCCAATGAAACATAAGCTTAGTCGTTCTAATGCATCTCCCGAATCCAATGTGTTGATTAATAACAAGGCGGGAGAAATGTAATATAAGGAGTAGATACCACATCTACTTCAGTATAAAAATACGGTCCTGACGAGTCGCCTTGCATGTATGTAATTAAATACGTTTACATTTATTTTTGAGCTAATTGAAAAAAGGTGAACAGGGTAGTATTACAACCTTGTTCACCTTTTTTCTATTTACTTAATAACTTCAGAGGAAGGTATAGCATATTCCCACGGGGGTAATTTACCTGTCTCTTTGCCCCATCAAAATAGCTGTATCGGATGCATGGATGAATCCAATGGTTTAAACTCGTAGCCTTGGCCTTTTAAATAGTCTAATAGCTTTGGCAAATGTGCAAGTGTTTCGGGTCTTTCGTGCAATAATATTACAATTGGCTCATTTACCCGATTTAGTTTATTCAACTGCTCAATTACACTATCCACATACCGGCTATCTCGAAATTGCCAATCACGGCTGTCAATATTCCAATCCCACATTTTAAATCCTGCCGTCTCAACTGCATCTTTATAAGCATCTGTCATATATGGTGAACTGCCATACGGGGTCCGAATCAGATCTGTTTCGATACCAGTAATATCTAAAATCGTTTGTTGTGTTTGGTCCATTTCTCCCACAACAGTCCCGGAAGATTGATAGAATTTCTTTTTATCATGGGTTACACCATGAAGGCCTACACTGTGCCCTTTGCTAACCATTTCCTTAACAGCATCTGGAAAATGTTTAATATTATTGTCTAGCATAAAAAAAGTTGCTTTCGCATTATATTGATCTAGTAAAGCAAGGATATCCTTTGAAACCTTATGAGGACCATCGTCAAATGTAAGGTAAACCGCTCTTGAAGGTGGGGCTGGTGTTTCCTTTGGTGCCTCCTGTTTTTCATCTGGTTCCTGTTCATCATCTACTTCGGGAGTTGTTGGATTCACGGTAACTGGAGCTGGTTCGACTGTAGGTTCTGTTGTAGGTGAAGGTTCTTCCTCAGTGGGCTTTTCTTCATCAATATTACTTTTTGGTTTGTCATCAACTTTTAAATCATCATCTATTGGTTCATTTTTCTCTGGAGTTTCAACAGGTGCAACAATTTCGACAACCGGTTCAGATGCATCTGCTGCTAGAAAAAATTTCGATTTTAGTAGAAAAAAAGAATAAAAGAGTAACAACACAATTAAGCTAAACAACGCAATAATTTTTACAATGCTGCCTTTCCCCATTTTTTTCGTATTCGCCCTCGCCATTAAGCATACCTTCTTTGCTGTGATTTTCTTCACTATATAAGACGTCTTATATTGCAGAAAGGTTTCAGTATTATTACAATAATTTTACAATAACAAAGACTATCTTACCATAAGGAATGGTCGTGGGGAAGAAGAAAATTTGGAAAAAAAAGGTTTTGAGAATCAGAAGTTTATAGTCTAATATAAAATGGACAATTTACTTGTTTCCTATAGAAAAATAGTTAATAATCCACTTATAAACATATTTAACTTTATTCAGTATAAATCCCCTACTTCAGTAAGTGGGGGGATGAATGCAATGAGGCATCTAATTTGCGTGGGAGTTCAAATACGACTGAATAAAGTTAATGCCTCCGGCGGATGCCACGATTTTTCAGAGGTAGCTTTTCGAGCGTAGGATCAAAGACTAAGAACGCCACGTCCTGCGGCAACGTCTTTATGACCCACCTCGTGTGGGCCTAAAAAAATCGGGCGCAAATACGCCAAGGCGCATTTGATAATAAAGGAGGATCTCGATTTGAAATTAAGAGTTTCAGCGGTGCAATATCATCTTCATACAATTCGTTCCTTTGATGAGTTTGCAGCTCAATGTGAGCATTATATAAAAACAGCAATGGAGTTTGACGCAGAATTCATTTTATTTCCTGAATTTTTTACTACACAGCTTTTATCAATTGGTAGGGAAGACGGTTCAAGCATGACAATTGATGACCTACCAAACTTTACAGAAGAATACAGAGCACTTTTTTTAAGGTTAGCAAAAAAATATAATGTGCACATTATTGGCGGAACACATGTTATCCGTAAAGGCGACCACCTTAACAATGTGGCTCATTTATTTTATCCAGATGGCAGAGTGGGGGAGCAGGCAAAGCTGCATATTACTCCTACAGAAGTGAACGAGTGGAATATGTCACCTGGTGAGGATTTCCAAGTGTTTGATACGGAAAAAGGACGCATTGCGATGCTAACCTGCTATGATATCGAGTTCCCTGAAATCGTTCGGATCGCAAAGGCAAAAGGTGCTGATGTCATCTTTTGTCCGTCATGTACAGATGATCGCCACGGCTTCCATCGTGTGCGATATACAAGCCATGCACGAGCAGTGGAAAACCAAGTATATGTAGTTGGAACTGGCACAGTTGGTTCTCTGCCAACTGTTGATTTTATGCGTGCTAATTTTGGTCAAGCAGTGGTGATCACACCAAATGATATTCCATTTCCGCCTAAAGGGATTTTAGTTGAGGGCGAAGTGAACAACGACATGATTGTGACGGCTGACCTTGATTTAGATCTTCTTTATGAGGTGCGTGAACGTGGCCCTGTTACAACATGGCGCGACCGTAGAACTGACCTTTACCCTGATTGGAACTAACTTTATTCTCTTGATAAAATTAATGCCTTCGGCGGATGCGATTTTTTAATGGAAATTTTCCAGCATTAACTGGCACTAAGCCCTCATGGAGGGCAACTGCCAGTAAAAGCCTGAGAAAGTGAACGAAGACTAAGAACGCCACGTCATGTGGCAACGTCTTCGTGACCCACTTCCTGTGGGCCTCAACTAACAATCTGTGGTATAAAGATTCCACAGATTGAAGTTTCACTGTATCTCCCAGTAAGATCAAAGACTAAAAACGCCACATCCTGTGGCAATGTCTTTATGACCCACATCCTGTGGGCCTAAAAAATCGGGATCAAATACGCCAAGGCGCATTTGATTAAATAGGAGTGGATAAGATGGAATACAAAAGAATAACTAGTATCAATGACCCGTTATTTTTCAAAATGCATGAATTAATGAAGAATGTGTTTCCGAAAGAAGAGGTTCTGGATTATGAGCTTTGGAAGGAACCACTTGAAGACCCAAGTATCCGCGTTTTTGTTGCTGTCCATGAAAATGAGGTTGTCGGGACAACCGAATACCGTTATTATCCAGATTGGAATATTGCGATGACTGATTTTACAATCATTGGCCAACCAGGTATGAGCATCGGTCGCTTCTTAGCTCAAAATCGTAGCAAGGATTTACAAGAACTTGCTAGTGCAAATGGCAAGGAGCTTTTCGGAATGTTCGCTGAAATCTATGACCCATATAAAGTGGCACACTATGAGTTTGGTACAGTGAAGCCGATGGATCCGTTCGTTCGCCGCGAGGTTCTATCCCATCTTGGCTATAAGCGTCTTGATCTCGACTATGTTCACCCCTCGTGGAACAATGATGGCGAAGCTGTAAAGGGACTTGATTTATGCTTCATGCCTGGCGATGAACAAGTCAACGAGCTTCCAAGCCAATTAGTCGTTGATTTCTTAACTACCTATTACACCGTTCTTCCAAACAAACCAGCAGAATGGCTTGAAATGGTGAATGGATTAAAGGGAAAAGAATTAGTAACACTATCCCCATTATAAAAATAAGGTCCATATTTAAATCTCATTGGTTTAAATATGGATTTTTTTTGTCTAAAAAATGTCTGAAAACCAACATGTGATATAAATCATATTCCAAGGAGAGTGGGAGGATTTACAATTAACGTAGAAGAGTATGTTTGGAAGGTTTTGCCCTTTTAAACAAACCAATATTCATAAAGCTGGTGAGTCTTTTGATTAGTCAAATTTTAGACGGATTTAGTTTTCACTCCCAATGGAACGGGGGAGTCATCTTTTTTACCTTGATATTAATTGTTTTATATATGTTCCTTTTACCAACAGCTAAGGACCATAAAAAATATAAATCAATTGCGTTTGCAGGAAGCATGCTGTTGATTCTTTTTGCTGTCGGAAGTCCGTTGAACCTATTGGGACGCATGCTGTTTCGTGCCCACATTATTCAGATTGTCGTCGTACTTCTGATCGCGGCACCGTTACTTGTAATTGGAATGAAGACAAATCTACTTGAAAAAGGATTAAAAAACAATGGTGTGAAGAAGGTATATCAATTTCTAGTCCATCCAGTGTTTGCGATCGTTTTATTTCATGGTTTGTTTATTGGATACCATGTGCCTGGCTTGTTTGACTGGATTCGAACAGGGTATTTTACAAACTACTTCTTTTTAGTAGGGTTGATTTTAGCTGCTGCACTCTTGTGGTGGCCAATCATCGCTCCGATTAAAGAGCAAGATCATATGACCTTAAAACAAAAGCTCATATATATAGTGGTCAATATTGTGTTGTTTTTGCCAGTGACCTTGTTTTTATGGCTCTCAAATGGCGAGTTGTATTCGGTTTACAGTGACACAAGTCAAATGCTCGCCGCTTTAGCATTATGTATGCCTCTTGGAGAAGAGATTCCACCAGATTTGTTGGAAACATTGCTTCCGTATCCGCCAATAAGTGAACAAAAGAACGGAGCGATTATCTTATTTATTTCTCAAGCTTTAATTTTCGGCTTGAGCGCAATATGGTTGTATATGAAAAAAGGCAGGAAGTGAAGTTTCTGCCTTTAGGTCAAGGGGTCAGCACTTATCGGTTGGGGGATAAGGTTATGTACCCGAGCCGATAAATAGACGTAAAAATTCCGTCTATTATCCTAAAAAGTGCAAAAATGGGGAGTTTTTCAATGCATAACCGGAAAAACTCCCTTTATTTACCCCGCAACATTCTCCATTCTAAATTTAACCGGAAAAACTCCGCTTATATTGTTCTTGTTGGTTACCCTCAGAGCGCCTAATTTTTAAAAATTAGCTAAGTTTTCCGATATAAGCTAATTCTGTAACTTCGTTTGAGTCTGTGGAGCCATCAAGGATTTTGCGAATGTCCTGTAAGGTATCCTGTAAACTAATTGTTTCGCCTTTTTTACCGGTATAGGCTTCAGCTACATAAAAAGGTTGTGTCAAATATGCCTCAAGCCGTTCACCGCGCTTATAGGTTTGAACTTCTGTTTCCGGAAGTTTCTCAAGCCCGTGCACAGTAACGAGTGAACGAAGCTCGCGGTAGCGACGTAATAGTTTTTTTGCACGCTGCTGGATAGTGAAATGTGTTTGGTCTAGGTGCGCCCCTTCAAGAACGGAAGAGGTAGAGTATACTGGGTTGACGGCAGGAAATTGATGTCTAGCAGTGAGGTCAGCGTCAAATTGCCATAATGTTTCAAGTGGTCCAAATGGTACATCTTCGTCAACGGCCTCACCTTTTAAATCCACAAGGATGGTCGTGAAAGAATCAACTCCAATTGAATGTAGTTTCTCCTGAAGCGTTTGGATTTCTCCAGTGATGACATGAGAGCGATCAGCGGCAAAAGCAACTTCTTTTGACTTACCAAGCTTTGCAATTTCGTCGTAAGCTTCTTTGATTGTTTTTACCTGGATTTGAACCTCATCTAAAATATCATTAATTTCTGGATGGTCCCCTTCTGGTAAAAGTAAAACGGTTGCAAGATCATTGTTGCGTAAGCGATGGAATAATTCTGCAAGTACGACAAGCTGCCCCATTCCAGGACGGGCTACAAGACCAACGGTACCACCTTTTGCTAATGGAGCAAAGACATCAAGCGTTTTAATCCCCGTTTCAATCATTTCGATTTTCTCCCCTCGAATTAATAATTCATCCAAACTACACTCAGCTAAATCGGCAAGCGCCACTAATGTGCGCACCTCCGCGCGTCCAACGGGAATCTTTCCTGTGCACAGATTTGATACAGTCGCTGGGCGTAATCCCACAGAGCGTGCCGCGGTTGTTAAATTTGGTACTCTTCTACGAAGCAAAGATACATTGAGTCGAATATCTTCCAAAATTTTCACCTCCTGTTACTTTTTAGAGTAAACTAAATTCCGTTTGAATGCAATAAGAATTTGCGTTATGGAGTAATTTTTTTTGCGGTTGTATGTTTTGTGGTGCTAACGCGGATAGAAATAAATTATCGTTGATAGAATGAAAATAACACCGATAGAATCAAATTATCGTCGATAGAACAAAAATAACGCCGAAAGCCACATCGGAAACCCCTAAATTTTTGTTCAATTTTAATGAAAAGGCCAGATAGTCCGGTCAATCATCGACTGTCCTCAAAAATCAACACCCCCAGGAATACACCCACAATTCTAAACCTATAATAAACATAAAAATACTTAAGGAGCTAGCATGAACGAAATCCTACCCGAATTATTTTTTCATCAGCCAACGTTGGAGCTTGCTAAAGCACTCCTAGGCTGCAAACTTGTGAAGCACACCGACGAAGGCATCGCATCGGGCTACATCGTCGAAACCGAAGCCTATAAAGGACCAGATGATCGCGCAGCGCACTCTTACAACAACAGAAGGACGAAGCGAACTGAAGTGATGTTCGGTAAACCTGGATATGCGTATACCCATCTAATGCACACACATTGTCTCATCAATGCTGTTAGTGGTGAAATCGAATTTCCGGAATCTGTATTAATCCGTGCAGTTGAGCCAGCTGAAGGAATTGACCTCATGTATGAACGACGTGGCCAAATGCCCGCCAAAAACCTTACAAACGGTCCTGGAAAACTAACAAAAGCATTGGGCATTTCAATGGAGGACTACGGACTACCATTATTCGAACTGCCTATTTACATCGTAAAAGGCTATACACCTGAAAATATCTCGACCGGTCCTAGAATTGGAATCGATAATTCAGGAGAGGCAAAGGACTATCCGTGGCGATTTTGGGTCACGGACAATCCCTATGTATCCCGCAAAAGATAAGGGTTTGCTCACAACGAGCAAACCCTTTTTTCATTAAAAGCTTACTCCCAATAAGTCTCAGGTCCTAGTGAAAAATATAACTGAGGCTCATTATAGCAAAATGATATTCAGGATAAGATTGAATCATGAAAGGAGGAAGTAAACATGAAAAAGTTCGGATTGTTTATTCTTGGAGGTATTGCGGCGATTGTGCTTTTATCACAGGTTGGTCCAATGATTGGTCTGGTGATAAGCCTAGCGATTCTGTACTTTGCATTTAAAAAGTTTATGAAAACAGATTCAACGCTTGGTAAAGTCATTTGGGCAATTATCGGTGTGATTGCATTAACAGCATCTGCTTCAAATGTACCGGCAATTTTAGGCTTAGTTGCTGCATATATCCTCTATGTTGTCATTAAAAATTGGAAAAAAGAAAAGCAACAAGTGGTTACTGAATCATCAGACCCATTCACAAACTTTGAAAAACAATGGGCTGAATTAAACAAACATTAATTTTAATATCAAAATCAAAGGAGAATGATACAAATGGCAAACTTATTAACTCGTATAAAAGACACAATTTTAGCAGACTTTCACGGCATCTTAGATGAAAAAGAAAAGAAAAATCCTCTTTTCTTGCTTAACCAGTACCTACGCCAATGTGAGGCAGAAGTAGAAAAGGTACGCAAGCTTGTGGAACGTCAGCATTCATTAAAAGATCAATTTGCAAGAGAACAACGCGAGGCAGCTGCCCTTGCTGAAAAACGCAAGCACCAAGCGGGTGTCGCACAAAAAGCAGGAGAAACGGAGCTATATGAATTCGCGGTTCAAGAACAAGTTGCATATGAGGAGCGCGCTACTAAGTTACAGGAAGCCTTACAAAATGCAGCAACAGAACTAATTGGATTAGAAAAGAAATATGAGGAAATGAAACATAAGCTAAAAGATATGCATATTAAGCGTATGGAATTAATGGGACGCGAGAACATTGCACGCGCCAACCACCGCATGAATCAAGTACTAGATACAAATGCATATACAAATAAAGCATCAAGAACTTTTGAAGAAATGGAATCTTATCTGGATCGACTCGAGAACCAAGTAAATTCCTCATATCACCGCAACACAATTGATGCTAGAATTGCTCAGCTTGAAAAAGAAGTAAAAAATGAAGAAACACATTCAATTTCATAGTGAAAACATGGTATTCTAAGAAGGCGTAGACAATCTACGTCTTCTTAGCCCAAATTTACGGGTAATAATCAATATATTCAATGAAGGGGGCGCCGAACTTGTTCAATAAAATAAAATCAGACAATCTTAATGCATTTATTCTTTTTGGCATTATTTTATTAATCATTGAAATTACGTTTTTTAATGGCGGAGTCCTATTCTCTTTTATCATATCGTTTGGATGTATTTATATTGGTCGTAAAAAAATGCCGCGAACCTTTGGTAAAATCCTGTTTTGGTTTGGGTGGATTAGTTTAGCCTTTACCATTTTAGGGATGATGACAGTCAAATTTTTAATACTTGCAGCACTCATCTATCTGCTCATTCATTATTTTCAAGCAAAGAAAAACCCTCATTATATAAAACCGGAAATAAAAGAAGTTCAACAATCATCTGCACAAGAACCGATTGTAAAACGTCAGCCATTGTTCAAAAACATAATCTTTGGTCAGCAAAAAACGCCGGAGTATGTGTATGAATGGAATGATGTAAACATTCAATCAGGTATTGGCGATACGATAATTGATTTAAGCTACACGGTTCTTCCTAAGGGGGAATCCGTTATTTTCATTCGAAATGTGATTGGAAATGTTCAGGTCTTTGTTCCATATGAGGTTGAAGTGAAGGTGCATCACTCTGTCCTTTACGGTGGAACAACGATTTTTGAAAATCGTGATACAAAAACGATGAATCAAACGCTTCATTATCAGACGCAGGAGTACGATAATGCCGAGCATAAGCTTAAAATAGTAACCACAGTGGGCGTTGGAGACCTTGAGGTGAAACGAGCATGAGTACCATAAGAAGGCAAATTATTGTTGGTATTTGTGTCTCGGTGTTTTTATTTGTCTTAGCCCATGTCATTGTATTCATGGCATTTCCATTGGCCAGATGGGCTGACCTCTGGCAAACAGAGCTAATGGATTTACCCTATATAATACTTGCCATAAGCCTTAGCTTATTAGGCGGACTTGCTTTTGGTATCATATCGGGTGTGTTAGGAAGAAAACAACTACTATCTGTATCTGATGCAATCTATCAGATTGAACAGGGAAGGGCACTTCCGGATATTCCTGAAAACCAAACAGCTGAATTCACCACAATTTGGGAGCGAATAAGAAAAGTTCAAACGCATATTGCAGAACAAACAAAACTTTCCCAAAAACTTGCAAATGAAAAAGCTGAGGACCAAGAAAAGCGTATTCAAAAAATTGTTTCTGAGGAGCGTAACCGTTTAGCACGTGAACTCCATGATTCCGTTAGTCAACAGCTTTTTGCAGCATCCATGATGATGTCTGCCATTAATGAGTCAAAGACAAGTCGGCTCGATCGTGAGGCAAAACAGTTTAAGCTTGTTGAGGAAATGATTCATCAATCCCAACTAGAAATGCGTGCGCTATTACTTCATTTGCGTCCAGTCGCATTAAAAGGAAAGACGCTTCAGGAAGGGATTCAAGAACTTTTAGTCGAACTTACACAAAAAGTACCAGTCACCATTGAAACGAAAATTGAGGACTTTCAAATTGATAAAGGGGTCGAGGACCACTTATTCCGCATCTTACAAGAGTCAGTTTCAAACACCCTTCGACATTCAAAAGCAAACAAATTAGAAGTCCTGTTAATTAAAAGGGATAATTTTGTTATTTTACGTATTGTGGATGATGGAGTTGGATTTGATGTTGAACAAGCGAAGGCAGGCTCCTATGGGCTCCAGAATATGTATGAACGCGCGGTTGAAATTGGCGGCACAATGCGTATCGTAAGTATTAAAGAAAAAGGAACGCGGATTGAAGTGAAAGTACCTATGTTAGAGGGTGGAGAAAATGATTAAAGTACTATTTGTCGATGATCATGAAATGGTAAGAATAGGGGTTTCATCCTACTTATCAGCGCAGCCAGATATTGAAGTCGTTGGTGAAGCAGACGACGGTAAGAAAGCGGTTGAACTCGCATTAGAGCTTAGACCAGATATTATTTTAATGGACCTCGTGATGAAGGAAATGGACGGTATTGAAGCGACTAGGAGAATCATCGAGAGTTGGCCAGAAGCAAAAATCATTATCGTAACAAGCTTTATTGATGATGAGAAGGTTTATCCAGCACTAGAAGCGGGTGCAACAAGCTATATGCTGAAAACTTCAAAGGCAAGTGAAATCGCAGAAGCTGTTCGTAAAACATTCCATGGCCAATCGGTGTTAGAGCCAGAGGTTACAGGAAAAATGATGGTCAGAATGAGACAAAAGGATACACAACTTCCTCATGAAGAACTAACAAACCGTGAAATGGAAATTTTACTTCTCATTGCTGATGGGAAAACAAATCAAGAAATCGCCGATGAACTGTTTATCGCATTAAAAACGGTAAAAGTACACGTAAGCAACATATTAAGTAAGCTTGACGTTCAAGATCGGACACAAGCAGTTATTTACGCGTTTAAACACTCTCTCGTAAATTAATACAAAATAATATAAATTTCGACAAAAAAGCACATATTACTACATGTGCTTTTTATTTTTTGGTGTAATATATGAATAGAGAATAAGAATTTATTCCTTCAATAAGCACAAAGACCCATATTTCAATTTCCATATTTTATATAATCAAGGAATTTTTTTATACCTATATGACTATTTTGTTTGTAATACATATGGTTTATAATTGGAAAGTCGAATATTGACGAAGTGAGTCTGTGACTTTTGTACCTTTTTTGTAATAAAAGAAGGACTTTTGCATATATATCTAGAAATATAAGAGAAAATGGAGAAAAAGAGATGCGGAAAATGAAAATCAAACCTACAATTCTAAGTAGTGAAGAAAAAGGTACTTTAAAGTGGTTTTTGGGCCTTTTTTACTTAATAATGATTATTTATGATGTATTTTATTACTATATTTATCCAAATTTTATTACCCATACACCTGTGGGGTTACCCAGCAAATTTGGATATGTTGTTTATTTAATAATGCTTGTTTTAATTCCTATAGCAGTCTATTATCTAAGTAAAAAAGACAAATTTTATCTAATAAAATATATTGTGGTAATCACTTATCTCATTCTTTCAGTTTTGAATGATGTTTCATTTTATCATAGCAGCTCAAATGAATATAAAAGTGGTAATCTAGCAGAAATGTTTATTGTCTTGTTTTCTCCAATTTTTGTGAGTAAGCGATTCTTTTATGTGGTTTCAATAGGTGCATTAGGTAGATATTTATTAACAGGAGCTATTCTTCAAACAACGGAAGTATTTTTTTTAATGCTAATAACTATTGTCTTTTCAGTAATAGCACTTATCTTCTTATTCAGGTTTCGATCATATGTAAATGCAGTGAAAACATCGTATAATGAACAGCTAGAAGGAATGGTTAAAGGGGTAATTGCTGCACTTGAATTAAAAGATCCTTATACCAGAGGACATAGTGAAAGAGTTGCTAGTTACGCATTATCCCTTGCAAAGGAAGTTAAACAGTTTTCTAATGAAGAATTAATGGCATTTAATTATGCATGTTTACTCCACGATATTGGTAAGGTAAATATTCCTGACCAGATCTTGATGAAACCTTCTAAACTAACAAATGAAGAATTTGAGGTTATTAAAACACATCCAGTTGTTGGTGCAGAAGCAGTCAAAAATATTGAGGGTTTAAAGGAAAATATTTGTGTCATTCGTTCCCATCATGAACGATGGGATGGCAAAGGGTATCCTGATAATTTACAGGGCGAAAATATCCCTCTTCTTGCCAGAATCGTAGCGATTGCAGATGCATTTGATGCAATGACTTCCTCACGATCCTATCGGAGTGCTCTTCCTGCGGAAGAAGCGTTTAAAAGGATTATAGAAGGACAAGGAACTCAATTTGATCCGAATCTTGTTGAAAAGTTTAAAAATGTTTTTCCATCATGGTTGTTAGTTACTAAAAACCATGATGTTAGATTATAGAAATAATAGTTTACAATGAAAGGAGGGGATATTATGAAGATCAGAAAACTTAAAAAGCTGAAAACTACTTGCTGGTGGTGCCCATTCACACCTAGAACACCATGATTATGACAAAGGATGCTTACTTTCGGGTTTGCATCCTTTTTTTTGTTCGAATCAACCAAATCGTATTTTAAGTCGTATGATGATATAATCTGCTTTACAAAACAAACAATTAGGGTGAATGTATTGAAGCTAACAGAAGAAACGTTACTAACTCTACATGATATTGAAATACGAAAGGATAATAAACACTTTATTGTCGAAGATCTTACTACGCAAGAATTTTATGAGATGCCATTAGTTTGTGTTGATGCGTTAGATTTAATTCAAATAGGATTAAGCTTAGGTGAAATTGAGGAACAGTTGATTAAGGTTTATCCAAATGAAGAGATTGATTTAGTGGATTTTGGTGAACAGCTTCTTGCATTAAATCTAGTTCAATCAGTCGATGGCAAGGAAATTAAGCATAAAAGAAAAATCGAAAGTAAGTTAGGGTTTGAATGGATACCATCACAACTAGGAAGAGTATTTTTTAATAAGTATACGAACTATCTGTATGGGTTATTTTTTATCGTTAATGTTGGTATCTTTTGTTTTCGTCCATCGTTATTTCCGCATTACAAGGACTTATTCATTTTTGATATATTGTCATTAAATATAATAGTATTAGGTGTCCTTTCATTGGTTACGGTTATAATCCATGAATTTGGACACATACTGGCAGCTCGGTCGTTCGGATTACCTACAAGATTAGATATTGGACATCGATTATATTTAATCATTTTTGAGACAGATCTTTCGTTAGCATGGAAACTTCCTTCTAAGCAAAGAAATATTCTTTATTTAGCTGGTGTCTGCTTTGATAATGTTGTCCTCTTTATAGCGCTATTGCTACAAATAATTGCACCAATTCAATCGAATATTGTGTCAGGTTTAATTGGACTGGTTGTCTTTGATATAATTATTAGAATTGTGTACCAAGCTTGTATTTTTATGAAAACTGATTTTTATTTTGTATTTGAGAATTTAACAGGCACATATAATCTTATGGAAAATAGTAAGCATGCAATTAAAAGTTTATTTTCACGTTCCAAATTGGAAAATAAAGAACTTTTTCAAGGTGAAGAAAAAATAGTGAAATCATACAGCGTATTTTATGTAGTTGGAGTCGGTATTGCACTTGGTTTATTATTTATTTATTTTTTACCCCAGTTATTATATATGTGTGTTAATATTTTACCTGGTTTTAGTAGACCTCTATCTGATACGTATTTTTGGGATGCAGTACTGTTTGCCATTCAAATATTTGTTATTATAGGGTTGTTATTTTATTCGTTTGCCAAGTCCTATTTTAAGAAAGATGTCGAAAATTGATAATAATTGTTAGTTATATGGGACTTTTGATATATAATATTATAAAATAAGAATCACT
>NZ_JBALOX010000015.1:47098-57651 GCF_036965165.1 Bacillus sp. JJ1521
TTGTTACTGCATGAAGAAAAACACGCACTAAAAATATATCTAACATCCTTTTATATAACCTTGATTTTATTTGATGTTGTTTATTATTTTATTTATAAGAGCCAAGAGATAGCCCCTGGATATAGCAATAAACTAGGATACTTAAATTATGCATTTTATTTCGGCCTATTAGTTCTCTCTTTTTATCTGTTTAAAAGAGGAAAACATACCACGATTAAATATATTTATGTAATCACCTATTTTACTCTTGCGATAATTTATGATTATATTGTTTTTTATAATAATCCAACCATGTATGCAAGTGGAAATGCTGCTGAAGTAATTCTTGTTTTGTTTTCACCACTATTTATTAATAAGCGCTTTTTTTGGGTAGCGTCAATTGGTGCCATTTTGCGTTATATTATTGTTGGGATACTACTTCATACCTCAATGGTATTACTTCCAATCGTACTAGTTTTGATATTATCAATAATAGGCTACATCCTCCTAACCCGTTTCAACTCGTATACAAAGGCGTTGACGGAAACACATGAGGAGCTTCGGAATAAGGAGAAGCTTGCGTTTGTGGGGCAGATGGCGACGACGATTGGGCATGAGATTCGCAATCCGTTGGCATCGTTAAAAGGGTTCACTCAGCTGCAGCGGGAAAAACATAAAGAGGATGATCTGCAGTATTCGATAATGGAGCAAGAAATCGATCGAATTAATTCAATCTTGAATGATTTGCTTGTGATTGGAAAGCCAAGGCAAATCAATGTGGAACAATGCAATTTAAAAGAACTTTTAGAATATGTCATTTCGATAATTGAGCAATCCGAACAAGGGAAAAATGTTGAGGTAGAACTAAGAATGGAAGCCTCATTCCCACAAATTGAATGTGATGAGAAACAAATGAAACAGGTTTTCCTAAATCTTATTAAAAATGGGTTTGAGTCCATGCCTGAAGGCGGGAAACTATCGATTGAAGGTAGTCAGACCGTCGATGATAAAGTGTCTATTCGGATATGCGATGAAGGCTGTGGAATTCCTAAGGATGTACAAGAAAAGCTATTTCAGCCATTTTTTACAACGAAGGATTATGGAACAGGACTAGGTTTAATGGTATCTAGAAAAATCGTCGAAGATCACCACGGGAAAATTGCCATCGAAAGTAATGAAGGAAACGGAACGAAAGTGGAAATTATATTACCGATTAGCCAGTAAGCCAACTAAAAAAGGGAGTTGGCTTACTTTTTTATGGAAACAAAAAACAGGTCACCTAGACCTGTTATTAGATTAAGATTTATTTAATTCCTGTCTCTGTTCCTTCGACACTTCGATTTTCCATCCAAAATTTAATATGTGTCAAAATGGAAAAAGAAAAAAAGAAATTCATTGCCAATACACCGACCAAAAGCTGCAAATCTCCAAAATAGATGCCAGTATATCCTTTTAATTTAATTACAATAAAACCTTCAAAGAGCAACAAAAAGACACTCAAAAATGCGGCCACCCCTGTGCGAATCATGTCATAATCCCCCTTTTTAGTTTTTTTGACCTATATGTAAATAAACGATTTATGAATAATTTGTGAACTTACTTAAAATTATACACCACTTTTTGATTATAGGTAAGATGAAAGCGCTAAAATTATAGTTGTAAAGTAAAAATTTTATTTAATAGTTATGGTTACTTCGAATTTTTCATAAAAGGAAAAATAGGTTGCTATCAATAAGTTGCTATACTATAATCAAAATTACGTCTTTTGTCGGAATATTCTTTTACACTGTGGATGATTAGCTAATTTCATGGTCTTTTATTCGTTAATTGGAGGTGGTTGGATGACGGAAGAGAAACATCCAGAGTTGAAGGTGGAAGCGGAGCGTCTAGATTTTACGAAGAAGTACATGGATATTGTGATTCAGGCTTCAGAGTCAACTGAGGAAAGCTTTCGGGAAAACTTGAAGGGAGCTCTTGAGGGGGTGGATTTCAAAGATAGTAGTTTGAGCTATCTTAATATGTTAACGAATTCAACCCTGCTTAGAAGGACACATGAAGAGGTACGAAACCTCAAGAGAAACCGCAATAAGCCTTATTTTGCCCGAATTAATTTTAATCGGAAAGAAACGGAGAAAGAGGAGATTCTTTATTTTGGAAAGGTATCTCTCTTTGACAAGGAAACCCAGCAGCCAATCATTGTCGACTGGCGCTCACCTGTCGCGAATCTTTATTATGATGGTCGCCTTGGTGAAGTCTCATATGAAGCAGAAGGTGAGGAATACGAGGGGTACTTATCCTTAAAGCGTCAATTCATCATTGATGAGGGGGAGCTTGAGGAAATTCGGGATGTTGATCTTACAACGACAGATGAGCTTCTCCAAAAATCGCTATCTGAAAGTGCAAGCAATCGCCTAACTGATATTGTTTCAACGATTCAGGAAGAGCAAAACAACATCATCCGCGCCGATCTTAACAAGCCGATTATTGTTCAGGGAGCTGCGGGAAGTGGAAAAACAACGATTGCGCTACATCGAATCTCGTATTTTATCTACACTTATGCGGAATATTTTTCACCAGACCAACTAATGATTCTTGCACCAAACCGACTTTTCATTGATTATATTTCGGAGGTGCTCCCAGAGTTGGGCGTCGATACTATTCTGCAGACGACCTATGTAGAATTTGTAAAAAAGTGCCTTGGAAAACAGATCAAGCTGACAAAGCCAGAAGAGAAGTTGCTTGGTTTCATTCATGGGGAATTTAAAAATCCTGACATGATTAAGTGGATTTCGGCATTCAAAGGTTCACTCGAATACAGGGATATGCTGGAGCATTATGTGGAGGATATTTTAAGCTCATTGCTGCCACAGGAGGACTTCTTTATCTCGAAATTTCGACTGTACAAAGCACGAGATATCCATCATTTAATGACCTATGAATATCGTTATCTCCCTTATTATAAGCGGATTGACAAGGTGAAAAAAGTACTCCAAAACACGGTTCGCCTCCAAAAAAAGAACATGCTTCATAAGATTACCAAGTTTTATGATGATAAGCTTGATAATGTGTTGTTTAAAACGCAAATTGACCCGGAAAAACGCAAACGTTATGTGACGAAAGCTCTTGATAAAAAAGCAGAGCTCATCGAAGAAATCACTAAGCAATCACGCACCGCTGTTAATACTTATATAAAAAAGCTGCCACACCATGATGTGTTCTACTATTTTCAAAGGTTTGTGTCAGAGCTTTTTCCTACTTATGCATCTGGGTTCCTGACCGGTGAGCAAATTCAATTTTTTATGGATTACCAAAAACAACTTCAAAAATCAAAGCAATATGAGCTTGAGGATTTAGCGGGTCTCCTTTATTTGAAGGCAAAACTGTACGGGGTGAAGAAGGAATTAATGGCCCGCAATGTCGTCATTGATGAGGCGCAGGATTATAGTTATTTTCAGTTAGCATCTTTAAAAACAGCCCTTGAAACGGATATGTTCACAATTGTGGGTGATTTAGCTCAAGGAATCCATTCCTATCGGGGAATTAATAATTGGACACCGGTCCTTGATAAAATCTTTCCAAGAGCGACCTATAAAACCTTACAAAAAAGCTACCGGACCACCATTGAAATTATGAATACGGCAAATCAATTGCTTGAACTGCTGGATTTAGATTTACCAATGGTTGAGCCAGTTGTTCGCCATGGGGAAAAGCCTGTATTTTATCAAATTAATGGGGCAGAAAAGGAAACCATCAAGGCTTTAACTGAGGTCATTAAGAAACTTTACATTGAAAAAATGAAAACAATAGCCATCATTGGAAAGACAAATACAGAGTGTCAAAAGCTAGCGAAAATCTTTAAAAAATACAGTGATCTACCAGTTCAGCTTTTAAAAGAAAATGAAGAGATTAATAAGGAAGAAGTCGTAATCGTAAGCTCTCATTTATCGAAGGGCTTGGAATTTGATGCTGTGATCATCTATTCAAATGAGGAAAAATTCTACCAAAATGAAATCGACATTAAGCTCCTGTATGTATCCATGACTCGTCCATTGCACCGACTGCATTTTTTCGGAACCGACGTCACCAATTTTATGCTCGATAAAGTAGATGAAGATTTGTATGAAAAAACGCAAAACACCTGAATTGGGTTTTGCGTTTACTTTTTTAAAATACTTTTGTCGTCCAAGATTCAACATTCCATACATCCGTCACGACATCCTGATAAAATTCCGGCTCGTGGCAGATGAGTAGCATGCTTCCTTTATATTCTTTAAGGGCGCGTTTTAGCTCATCCTTCGCATCGACATCAAGGTGGTTTGTCGGCTCGTCAAGAAGTAGAATATTTGTGTCTTTGTTGATTAACTTACAAAGACGGACCTTTGCTTTTTCTCCACCACTTAACACTTCAACCTTACTTTCAATATGCTTTGTTGTAAGACCGCATTTAGCAAGTGCCGCCCGAACTTCATATTGGTTGAAGGAAGGGAATTCACTCCAAATTTCTTCAATACATGTATTATAGTTTGCTTCTTTCATCTCTTGTTCGAAATAACCAATTTCTTGGTTTTCACCAAGCTCTACTGTTCCAGAAAGAGGATTGTTCATGCCAAGGATGCTTCGGAGCAGAGTTGTTTTTCCAATTCCGTTTGCTCCAACTAAGGCAATCTTTTGGCCTCTTTCCATGCGGAGGTTAAGCGGCTTCGAAAGTGGATCATCATACCCAATGACAAGATCCTTCGTTTCAAAAATAAGCTTACTTGATGTTTTACCTATTCTAAAATTGAATTCTGGCTTAGGCTTTTCTTTTGCTAACTCAATAACTTCCATTTTATCGAGTTTCTTCTGACGCGACATTGCCATATTTCTTGTAGACACACGCGCCTTGTTCCGAGCGACGAAATCCTTAAGTTCGGAAATTTCCTGTTGCTGTTTTTTATAAGCAGACTCTAGCTGCTGCTTTTTCACTTCATATACCTTTTGGAAGTTATCATAATCCCCAACATAGCGATTAAGCTCTTGGTTTTCCATATGATAAATGAGATTGATGACACTATTTAAAAATGGGATATCATGTGAAATCAGGATAAACGCATTTTCGTATTCTAGTAGATAACGTTTTAACCAGATGATATGTTGCTCATCCAAGTAGTTCGTTGGCTCATCCAGTAACAGAATGTCTGGCTTTTCTAGTAAAAGCTTTGCAAGCAGGACCTTTGTACGTTGACCGCCACTTAAATCCTGAACATCGCGCTCGAGGCCAATATCCTCAAGACCTAGTCCACGGGCAATCTCATCAACCTTTGCATCGATGACGTAAAAGTCATTGTTTGTAAGAGTATCTTGGATAATCCCAACGTCCTCGAGCATTTTTTCGAGCTCCTCGGGAGTGGCATCACCCATTTTTCCATAGAGTTCATTCATTTCTGCTTCCATATCAAAGAGATATTTAAAAGCATTGTTTAATACATCACGTATAGTCATACCTTTTTCAAGCACAGTATGCTGATCAAGATAACCAACACGGACATTTTTTGACCATTCAATCTTACCCGCATCAGGCTCAAGCTTCCCAGTAATGATATTCATGAAGGTTGATTTCCCTTCACCATTTGCACCAATTAACCCGATATGCTCACCTTTTAAAAGACGAAACGAAACATCATTAAAAATTGCACGATCACCAAAACCGTGACTCACATTCGAAACTGTTAATATACTCATCTATTTACACCTTTTTCTAGGACCAAGGGGACGGTTCCATTGGCCCTGTGTTTTCGGAAAATTATTATGAATAGGGACCAGTAAACCGTCCCTATGGTTCAACACACATATACCGATTATAAACGAGAAATCAGGGGGTTGGAAAGGGTACTTTATTAGTAGTACAGTAAAAATTTTCTTTTCGTCAAATAATCTGCGGACTTGTCTCATATGAATAAGTAATGAAATAAAGTGTAAGGGGCCCACAAGATGAAGACATTTTTTAAGGGAACATTGTTATTGGTTATCGCAGCGTTTATTGGGGAATGCGTTGAATTTTTTATCAACCTCGTTCTGGCAAAGGAACTCGGTGGGCATGGAATGGGATTATACATGACTATTTTGCCATCCATTTTTTTAGTTGTTATTTTGGCAAGTCTTGAGTTGCCCGTATCCATCTCAAAATTCATTGCCGAAAAAGAGGACAGGTATCACCGCAGCATGCTCAAGCATGCGACCGTCTTAACAACAGTGTTTTCGGCAATTATTATTTCATTGGCATTTGTCATTTTACCAGTGATACCATTGTTCGATCAGTACCATCCCTTTGTAAAATGGTTAGTGATCATATTTATCCCAATTGTTTCGTATTTATCGATTGCCAGGGGTTATTTTATGGGGATTCAATCAATGGGCAAAATTGCCTTTGCAAACTTCCTGCGTAAAGCGGTGCAATTAATTTTGTTAGTTTTCATTTATCAACTGCTTGAATTTAAAATTCAAACTTCCATTTTAATTGCTTTATGTACCATTGTCGCCAGTGATTTGATTGTGTTTGGCTATTTAGGCTTGGAATATCTCATTCATTATCGTAGATTGGGTCAAAGACCAGGATCATCTTTAAGTGGAAAAGTGGTGCGGCGAAACCTGCTTGCTGTGTCCTTGCCGACAACCGGGATGCGAATCTTTCATGCCATCTCACATGCAGTTCAGCCATTTTTGATCAAAGCAGCTCTATTAAAAGCGGGTATGACTACAGCATTGGCGACCGAGCATTTTGGATTGATGACAGGGGTCGCCCTAACAATTGGCTTTTTCCCAGCGTTTATTGCACATTCATTGCTCATTGTGTTAATTCCAACGGTGTCTGAAGCGTATGCAAAGCGGGATTTGTCATTGCTTCAAAACTTGCTTCAGCAGGTAATGAGAATGACATTTCTATACGGCATTCCTGCCTGTGTGATTTTTTACTATTTCGCGGAACCACTCACCCAGATTTTCTTTGAATCACAAGCAGCAACTGTCTACTTACAAATGCTGTGGCCATATTTCCTATTCCATTTCTTCTTAATTCCAATGCAAGCGTACTTAATCGGGCTTGGATTAGTGAAGGATGCATTCATTCATAATGTATGGTCAACCGTTGTGTCGTTCGCGATTATGTTCGCCTTAGGTTCCTTACAGACACTGCAAATGGAGGGAATCATCATCGGGATGAACATGGGTGCTGTCTTGCTTGCTTTGATGCATTACGTCACCATCTGCAGAAAAATTGGTGTCTCCGTGATTTCGACTAAGTCTTTAGGGAACGCTGTTTGATTTAACTTTATTCAGCAAAACCCGGCTGAATAAAGTTAAAGCCTCTGGCGGATGCCATAGATTTTTATAAGGAAACTTTTCGAGCGTAAGATCAAAGACTAAAGACGCCACGTCCTGTGGCAACGTCTTTGTATGGGCTGAAAAAATCTAGGGGCAAATACGCTAAGGCACATTTGTTTGTTATTCAAGTTACTTCGTGATATAATGAGCAAGGTTAATGTCTAGCTGTCATTAATTACATTTCTTATTCTTAAACTTGACTATTAAAATATTAAAATACATTTCGTAAAGATTGGTAAATGGTAGAATACGATTAAGTCTAACCATGGCCTAGCTTCTATTTGTGTAGAGGTTAGGCCATTTTTTTATTGTTTTTTAGGAGGATTATGGATCGCATGTCGAGGAGCAACATTACAAAACAGGAAGAATTAACGCATATTAGCAGCTATGTTAGTAAACTAATAAAATCAAAGTTTGGAAAAGGACCGGAAACGTGTTTTACATCGATTTCGGATCAATATATTGTCGTTCATATCAAAAAGTTTATGACAAAAATTGAATCTGAACTCTTAAAGAAAGAGGATTTTGCGACCGCTGGTAAGATTCGAAAAAATATCATGAAAGACCTTTTAGACCCAATACAGGAAATGTTGGAAGAAACATGTGGTAAACCAATCATCCAAATATACCAGGATTGGAATTTTCAAAAAAACACTGGGGTTTTGCTTGCAGTAGTGAATGTAGGACAAAGGGGCAAAGTGGAAAATTCGCTTGAATTTATGTTACTTCGAAACGAAATAAGTAAACAAAGTGAATTTTATCAATATCAGCCAAATGAGCTGGACTTTACAAAGATTGGTGACACGATTTATATCATTAGATGTGCGGGATACATACTACCTATTGAAAGAATACTGATTGAAAAAGGAATGCACATCCTTGAGGAAAGAGAAGAAATAATCCGAAAAAGATACGATGCAAGTATATATCGATTTAACAAAATCATCAACAATGATATACATGATATCTTTATGATCTGGAATTACGAAATAAATGAAAGCTATAAGATTTTTTATTGTAAGTAAGATTGTTTTCATAATTCCCACCCAAGTAGACAAACTATAGTGTAAACATGGAAACTGAAGGGAAACGATGCTACAATAATATAGGCTGATGAATATGAAGTCATTGGCAATTGTAGTGAATCCCCAAAAGGTGGGAATCACATGAACTTACAGGAAAAATTAAAATACATAAGCAGTTACACAAGCAAAATCCTCCGAAATAAATTTGGAAGGGGACCTGAGTCCTGTTCTGCGGTTACAGCTGATCACTTTCTAGTCCTTCACATACGTGGCTTTATCTCTCCAATGGAAGAGGTTCTTTTAAAGGAGAATCAGCGTGTTCAGGTGGATCATGCAAGGGACGTTGTGATTACAAGTATTTNNTAAGACCTTTTTTCATGATTGGAACTTTCCGAACAACACAGGTATCATTATTGCAGAGTTTAATGATCCATTAATGCCAATGGAAAAGAATATGGAAGTTAATTTTTCACTTCTAGAATCTGAAGTCGCTCGGATTAGTCTTCTTGTCGAAAAGACGCCGGAAGCAACATTCAGTTTCCAAATTACCCCGAAGGTTTTTATTGTGAAACGTGAAGGAATCTTAGTTCCGATTGAAAAGGCGCTAATTGAAGAAGGCTTTGTGAAAGAACTCCATTTTGCAAAGGACGATCTTGAAAAAAGCTATCTGCACCGCTATGGAAAATTTGATCAGGTTTTTCAGCGAGCGGTTTCCGATATATTTGTTGACTGGAATTTTCAAAATGATAACAGCTTAATATGTTTTATTTTAAAATAAACATGGTAAATGCGAGGATGTCTTATTTTGACAAGCCTTCGTCATGACCTAACTTCGATTATGAGGTTAGGTCTTTTTCTTTTTGTACGAAAATGAGAAATAAAGGTTGGGGAAAAATGGGGAATAGAAGGTGGAAGGCGTTAAATTTTGCAGTTTTTCTATGTTGTTTCATTTTGATTTTAGGACAAATCTTTTATGTTGGATTCATGAATCGATGGGAACCCTATCTGTTGCTGATTGCTCTCATCGCTTCATTATTATCCATTTATGAATCGGGAAAAAATCGTGAGTTCCGATTTCTTGTGGAAAATGCCCCATATGCGATTTTGCTTATCCGTAAAGGGGAAATCATCTATATCAATGATACGGGGAAATATCTCATTGGCGCTGATGATGAGAAGTCGGTTATCGGCCATTCGCTCAATGACTTTATTCAATACGATTCTGAAACATCAACTAGAAGGATTGAAAGAGGACATAAATTTAAAAGGATTACAGAGGGTAAAATTAACCATCCTATGCTGGGAGAAATAGATGTAGAAATAAAACTAATGCCGATTACGTATCAAGGTGAAAGCTGCCAATACATAGTTATCCGTGACATAACAGAATTGAAAAAGGGCCAAGAGCTCATTCAACAAACGGATAAGCTATCAATGGTGGGGGAGATGGCAGCCGGTATCGCCCATGAAATTAGGAACCCGCTCACAAGTATAAAAGGTTTTGCGCAGCTTTTGCAGGATGAAAAAACGAAAGCCTATTCTGAGATCATGATTTCTGAAATTGATCGGATTAATACGATTGTTGATGAGATGCTGTTACTCGCAAAGCCGAAGAAGCTCCAATTGCGCAAGCAACAAATTACAAATGTGCTAAATGAAGTTGTGTTTTTGTTAGACACGCAAGCGATCCTCCATAATATCCGAATTAAGACGACCTATCATGATGATCTAAAAGGCTTGTTCATCAATTGTGAGGAAAATAAGCTGAAGCAGGTTTTTATTAATATCTTGAAAAACAGCATTGAAGCAATGGAAGATGGAGGACTTATCGATATTTCACTGTATCCAAAAGGTGAAAATGCGATGATTCGAATTAAAGACAATGGTAGTGGAATTCCGGCGGACAAGCTACCGAGGATTGGCAAGGCGTTCTTTACCACAAAGGAAAAAGGGACCGGCCTCGGCCTTATGATTTGCCAAACCATCATCCAAGAACACGGAGGCCAAATGACAATCGAAAGTGTCGAAAACGAAGGAACAACCGTGGAAATATCATTGCCTATAATAGAAGAAGGTCTTCATCTCGGATGAAGACCTTTTTGAGTTGGGAGTTGTCGGGTAAAATGATTCCGTTGGGGGTATGAAGTCCTGAACGCAGCCGGATTCCACGCGGAAAGTCCTTCATCAGGG
>NZ_JBALOX010000016.1:0-10930 GCF_036965165.1 Bacillus sp. JJ1521
GGACGTCATTAAATGCTAAATCAAAAAACTATTGAAATCGTGAAAAGCACAGTTCCAGTTCTTGAAAAATACGGTAAAGATATTACAACTCATTTTTATAAGCGTATGTTTAAAAATAACCCTGAATTATTAAATATTTTCAATCATGCAAACCAAAGACAAGGTCGTCAACAAACTGCATTAGCTAACGCAGTATACGCTGCAGCAGCTCATATTGATAACCTGGGAGCGATAATTCCAGTTGTAAAACAAATCGCTCAAAAACACCGCGCATTAGGAATTAAACCAGAACATTATCCAATCGTTGGAGAAAATCTACTTGGAGCAATTAAAGAAGTTTTAGGCGATGCAGCAACTGATGAAGTAATCAATGCGTGGGCTGAAGCTTACGGTGCGATTGCGGACGCTTTCATCGGTGTGGAAAAAGAAATGTATCAGGTAGCAAAAGAACAGCCAGGAGGTTGGGAAGGATTCAGAGACTTTGTTGTTGAACGTAAGGTTAAAGAAAGTGAAGTCATTACATCCTTCTATCTAATGCCTGAGGATGGAAAAGAAATTGCATCTTATACAGCCGGCCAATACCTAACTGTTAAAGTTCAGCCACAAGGTGATCAATATACACATATCCGTCACTATAGCCTTTCAGATGCACCAGGTAAAGACTTTTACAGAATCAGTGTAAAACGTGAAGAGCATGGCGTTGTTTCAAATTACTTACATCAAGAAATTAACGAAGGCGATGTGATCACAGTAAGTGCCCCTGCTGGTGACTTCATTCTTGAAGCAAAAGAAACCCCTGCTATTTTAATTAGTGGAGGTGTTGGATTAACTCCAATGGTAAGCATGTTAAATACGATCGCTGAGCAACAACCAGAACGTGAAGTAATGTTCATCCATGGTGCGCGTAATAGTGAAGTTCATGCGTTAAAAGATGAGGTTTCAGCCCTTGCTGAAAAGCATGAAAATGTAAAGAATTTTGTTACCTACTCATCCCCTACTGATCAAGACCGTCAAGACATGAATTTTGATAAAGAAGGCTTCGTTGACCTTGATTGGTTAAAAGCAACTGTTGGTACTAAAGGAGCAGACTTCTACTTCTGTGGTCCGGTACCATTTATGAAAATGATGTATCGTTCCTTAAAAGAATGGGGAGTTGCATCAGAAAATATTCACTTTGAATTCTTCGGTCCCGCAGATGAATTGGAAGAACCAATGGAAGCAGTTACTGTATAATTCAATAATTAATGAGGCTCTCAAATTTTGAGGGCCTTTTTTAATATAAAAACGCCACCTAGTATCAAGCTAGATGGCATTTACAATTATGATAATGACTCAGTTTTTGTTTTTTTCCTTCCTTCAGGAATGAGCAAGTTGAGGATCAATACTGCAATTGCACCTACAGCAGTACCGGAAGAAAGAATATAATTAGCAAAATCAGGAACACTATATAGAATTTCTTTAGGTAAAACGATAGTTCCAACCGTTAAAAGAATAGGAACACCGATTACAATCATATTGCGGTCATCAATTGTTATATGTTGAATAACTTTAAGACCATTCATTACGATTGCCACACAGACAACTCCAAAAATACCTTGGATAACAGGCTGAGGAATGCAAGTTATTATTGCAGAGAGCTTTGGAATTAAACCAAGAACAATTAAAATAATCCCTGCTGCAATTATCGCCATACGACTTGCAACACCTGTAATTGCGATAATACCAGCATTTGATGAATAACCTGTCACTGGTGTTCCACCAACTAAAGAACCTACAAAACAGCCAATCCCTTCACCTACAGATCCTCGATTTAAACGTTTGTCATCCAACTCTTCACCCGTAACTGTTGATACAACAAACCAAGTACCTGTCGTTTCAATTAAAATAATCATATAAATAAAGACCATTGTTAATATAGCTTGAAGATCAAAAACCGGCTTTCCGAATGGGAAGAAACTTGGTAGTGAGACCCACTTTGCATCATTTACTGCAGAAAAATCCACATTCCCAAAGAAAGAAGCTGTTACTGTTCCAACTACAATTGCCAAAATAACAGATACTAAACGGAAAAATGTACCATATCCAGATTTTTTACGACCAAGTAACATAAAAACCAATAAAACTCCTGCTGAAACACCAGCCACAATCACGTTATGTCCGACATTTCCCGGTGAAGTGTAAATGCTATTGAATGCACTTGGCATTAATGAAATCCCCACAATGACAATTACTGTTCCACCTACTAACGGAGGAATAATTTTTCTAACGGTTTTTGCAAATACTTTTAATGGGTATCCTAAAATTGCAATTAATAAAGCACCTGGTATTAAGCTACCGAATACTGCTCCTAATCCAAGCTTACCACCGATTGCAGCAAGGGCACCGATTGGTACATAAGATGGACCTTGGACAACAGGTAATTTTAACCCACCAATTGTTTGAAGGAGTGTTGCGATACCTGCTGCTAGAAAACACATTTGAATGAAGTAAGTTGTATCCATGGTGTTTAACGCAAGTAGGCCCGCAATAATAATTGGTGCAATATAAAGATCCATTGCAAGTACGTGTTGAAAACCTAATAGTAGAGATTTACCAACACTAATTTTGTCATTGATTCCGACAGATAAGTTCGGTTTTTGTGAATTTTGTTCCACTGTTCTTCCCCCAATGTTGTGAAATAAGTATAAAAACTGCTTCTTTAAAAGTGAAACTCTGGTTAATAATGGTAAAATATAAGGTCCTTTAATAAAAACACTATTAACATATTGCTTAATATATTTTGCATTATAAAGAAGGTTTTTATAAATGTAAATAGAGAATACGAATATTTTATTTTTAAGCATCATTAATGTTCGGTTTTTGTTGACTTCATTCGTCCGCCTATATAAAATGAATGAGGGAATACAAGTTATAAGGAGGATTGGTCATGTTAGTTGAAGACCAAGTGTTAAGAGATCAATGGATAGTTGCAGCTAGAGCTGAAACTATTAAAGAAGAACCGCAACAAGTAATTGTTTTAGGAGAAAGAATCGTATTATTTAGAACTGAAGAAGGAATTCATGCATTTAAAGATCTTTGTATACACCGTGGTGCTGCACTTTCATTAGGTTGTGTAAAGGACGGACAGCTCGTTTGTCCATATCATGGATGGGAATATAACGCTGATGGAGATTGTACAAAGATTCCACAGTTACCTGAAGGAAGAAAAATCCCATTAAAAGCGAAGGCAATTAAATATTCATGCAGAGAAGAATATGGCTATGTATGGGTAAATTTAAATAATAATAATCCAAAAATGTTTACATATCGCCCATTTCTTGATGAAAGCTATCACAATGTTTTATGGGGACAAACAGAAATCAATGCGAAGCCACCAAGGGTTGTTGAAAATTTCCTAGATGTTGGTCACCTTGCGTTCGTTCACGTAGGCTTTTTAGGTGATGAGAATAAACCTGTAATTGGTGATTATAATGTTCATCAGGATGAAGAGCGTATCTATTCTGATGAGATTGCGATTTTTCAGCCAGATCCAGACGGAACTGGGGTTGCTAAGGATGTTTATTATACATACGAAATTTTCAATCCACTTGTCGTTCAATTTACTAAGAGAGACCCTGATAATGACAATAAAATGTCAATTATCCTTATGATTCAGCCTGTTACAGCAGAAAAATCAATTGCTCATGGAATTATTTCTTTTAACTATGATACAGGTACAACTGACGAAGAAACTGTTAAGTTCCAAGATATGATTTTTTCACAGGATAAGCCAATTGTTGAAAATCAGAAGCCTGAAGATCTTCCTCTAGATTTACAAGTCGAGCTTTCCTTAAAATCAGACCGTATGAGTATCGCATATCGTCAATATTTGAAAAAAATTGGTGTTACTTTAGGAACTGCCTAATATCAATAAGAAAGGTGCCAATCCTAGCTTCTTTAAGGAATCGATTGGCACCTTTTTTCATCGCCTAAATGTATTTCGAAATCTCATTACATTATAAAAAAAAGCGGCATCTCTTCCCTCTTTTGTATATCGATTTCTCTGTTTTTGTAAACACTCCATAAAAGCCAAGTCACATTCCCGAGACGGACCATATCGTTGATAGCAAAGATCATGTCTCATACAACATGAATCTACTTGATTCGTTGGCGGACCGGACCCACCACAGCCTGGACCACACCATCTATAGCCAGGCATACAAAAACCGAGCCCTCTTCTCTTGCTCATAACACTCCCCTCCTTTTAATCCGAACTATACTAATAAAATATGTTGTGATTTTATGAAAGGAAGGGCTATTGCCAGAGATAGCTTAGAGACTATTAAAAACAATTGAAAAATCTGATAAGTGTTTGGTATTATTATCATTAATATTATTTACCAATAACAAAGGCCAATCCTTTAAATAAAAAATAGAACCATAGACATTTGAATTCTTGTTTGACCATGGTGTAAAATCTTTAAGCAGCACTCACTTTAGTGCGAAAAGGGATACAAGGAGAAAATAATATGAAAAGTATTTTACGAAATTTTATTAATGGAATTTTGACAATTGTTCCGATTATTTTAGTTGTATATGTGGTTTTTAAAGTATTTTTGTTTTTAGATGGAATTTTGGGGAATTTCCTGAAGCCTTATTTTAGAGAGGATTATATTCCCGGAATTGGATTATTGCTCACGTTTGTTGTCATTACGATCTTAGGTTGGTTATCAACGAGAGTATTTGCTGGGGCTATTATCCGGTTAATTGACAGGATGTTAGAGAGAATCCCGTTAATTAAAACTCTATACACTGTTATTAAGGATACATTTAATTCATTTCTTGGTGAAAAGAAATCTTTTTCAAAGGTCGCGCTTGTGACGATACCTGGAATGGATGTAAAAGTAATTGGTTTTATCACCACTGAAGATGTGGAAAGTTTTTATGATCCATTGAAGGACTATGTGGCTGTTTATATTCAGCAAAGCTTTCAAATCGCAGGCTTCACCTTCCTTATTCCGAAGGATGAAGTTGAAATTATTGATGTCAAGCCTGAGGATGCAATGAAATTTGTAGTATCTGGTGGGATGACATCTAAGTAGAATATATACACTTTTTAAAAGAATGTACATCAATTAAGTTTGTACGTTCTTTTTGTTTAGGTTTACATAATAATATTACATTAAACCACAATGCTTTTTCCGTTTTCTCTCCACTTAAAAACATTTTTAATTTTAAGGACCAAAATGAATTTTAAACATATATTATCACGTAAATAATTGGGCACTTATTACGAATTCTATGAGGTGATAAGCATGTATGTTGTTCATTACTTTGAAAATAAAAATCTCTTATTAACTCAACTGGTGCAAAATGTACCATCTGTCGACGATGCTATCAAAATAAAAGGAAAAAAAGGCAAAGTATCCAAAGTAACCAATATTGATGAAAAAAATGTCCATATCCAGGTTGAGATAGAACGTATTGTGAAAAAGAATCCTGTTCTTGATCCAAAAAAAAGAAGACGATAAAATGAGGATAAATATCAGAGAACGCATCTATTGAAGCGTGCGTTCTTATCTTTTTAGAGTGAAAATTTCATTATTCTCCATTGATGCCTTATAAAGACTAATCGTTCCATCAACACCAATTCCTAAATAATGATCCATTTTAAAATCATCATTTAAAGCAATCGTCCATTTAGCTTCATTATTTTCAATTAAAACGACTGCCAAAGTTCCAAATTGTACAACATGATCCCAGCTAAAAGTTTCCTTATTTCCAGCATGTTCGACGGTAATGCCTTCTGTGTGAGTAGATATTTTACTAATATCACCCTTCCATTCACCGTGTAATGCTGCCCCAACATAATAATACGATCCCCCCCTACCACGGTCGCCGTATGTACCAATATATTGATGGAGTGAGTCGTCCAAAGCTTTATAGGTCATCACAGCAACATCATTTGCTAACCACTCAATTGTATATTCACCCTTCGTTTGATATGGAAAGGTCTCCTTTTGGCGAGCAAATAATCCATAATAAGTACGATAATATATAGCTTCACCCACATTCTCTTTAACTACGAACACATGCTTAAAATCTGGTGAAAAACATATGATATGGTTGATTGGATGTTTAAAAAGCATGATGCCATTTAAAACTAAAAATATCAGTAATACAGATGAACAGATAATTTTTCCATTCTTTTTTAGGTTTAATAGCATCGGAATTGACAGACCTAAAAGAATAGCAACGAGAATATTAATCACAAAAAATAAACGATTATCACTATATTCAATTAAAAATTTAGCATGGAGGAAAAAATAGCCCATTTGCAGGCAGAAGAAACCGATAGCGAGAACAAATAAAATCCATCCTCCAACAATATTTTTTCGATTATTCATTTGGTTCTACCTCCATGGCAAACTCCCACGTTAAACCGTTATCATATGAAACAAACTTTCCTTTTACCTCTCCACCCATATAATCACCATTTGGACCTTGATTTAGGAAAACAGAAAGATGATCTTCTTCTTTAAATGGCACCTCTGCAGTAACAAAAACCTTATTGTATTTGTCAGGTATGTAAAAGATCGCTTTATTCCATGAACGGGCAGCATCGTTCGTTACATAAAAATCAGGCTCTTCAGGATTAATGACTCCGTACGATAAGAATCCAGTACTTTCGTCGATAAACCCACCATTATAAATGAGTCTAGTTGTACCTGCGGATGCCGCTTCTCTCCACGTTTTTCCGCTATCATTTGTTATAAACGTACCGGACCATTCCTGTGACATCGTCCTGTCACCCGATAACATGACATAGCCGAATTCTTCGTTTAGGAAATCAATTTTTCGAAACCTAATGCCTGAGGATTTTTCAAATACGATCGATTCCGTCCAGGTTGCACCTTTATCTAATGTTTTTTTTATTTTAATTGTATAGCCCAATTCATATGAGCCTTCTGCATATAAAAACATTGTTCTATTATTTTTAAGTATAAAACTGTCATTAATAAGTTCCGTTTTGTTTCCGTTATATTCGCCACTAAATAGCTGATCTACCTCGATTGGAACTGTAACCCAGTTTTCCCCGTTGTCATATGTAATCTTTAGTCCATTATTTTGCAAGGAGTATCCAATTGAATCTGTTACAAGTGTTGGTTGCAAAGGCTCAGGTCTATCCTGCGGTTCAGCTGGATTAGTTATTTCATCTTGCAGATGTGGAGTATCCTCAATAGGTTTTACATAATTAAAAATCGAAATGATTAAAATCAGTATCACTAAACTAGATACAACGATAACTAGATTTTTCAAAAGATAAGCTCCTTTGTCTTTTGTCACCTTCATTTTAACAAAAGTTTCCAAGTCGCAATAGCATTATTTACAAAAAAGCCTGTTCCTAATACAGAAACAGGCCCAATACTATTTCCACCAATCATCAAACATGCTTGCTGGCATATGTCGTTTATGCTTGGAAATTTGATAACGTTTTTCTATTTTTTCGGCTTCTTCTTTTGGTACTTCTTTTCCTTCCAAATAATCATCAAGATGTTCATAGCTTATACCCAGTTCCGTTTCATCAGCCTGCAGGGGCTTTACATCTAATAGATCCGCTGTTGGAACTTTTAAATATAGACGTTCTTCTGCACCTAATTCCTTTAAAATGGCACGTCCTTGTCGCTTAGTTAGCCCTGTTAATGGCATTAAGTCGGCTCCACCGTCACCATATTTCGTGAAGAATCCGGTGATTGCTTCGGCGGCGTGGTCTGTTCCTACTACTAATAAATTATGCATGCCTCCAACCGCATATTGCGCAATCATTCTTTCTCTTGCCTTTACATTTCCTTTGTTAAAATCACTGATCTCATCAGAAGTTGATTTCTTGTACTCAGCCACAAATGCATCAACTGTAGTAGCAATATCAAAGGTAATTGCTTGGTCAGGCTTGATAAATGATAATGCTGCGATGGCATCATCCTCATCCTTTTGAACACGATAAGGTAAACGAACAGCAATAAAAGTAGCCTCATGCCCCTCATTTCGAAGTTCCTGGACAGCTAATTGGCATAGCTTGCCCGCTAATGTTGAATCCTGTCCACCGCTAATCCCTAATACAAATCCATTCGTCTTACTTTTTATAAGATATTCCTTTAAAAAAGTTACTCTAAGTTTGATTTCTTCTTTTGGATCAATTATAGGTTTTACATGTAATTCTTTCATAATCTGTTGCTGTATACTCATGAAAGTTCCCTCCAATTAAAAAGGTGCAACAAACTTTTATCCATTAATCTTGCCAATCATATCTTCAATATTTTCTTTTACTTCTTCAATTCGTTTCATTTTATTATTCCAGCATTCCTGGCTTAAGTCGACTGGATATTCCTCGGGCATCGTAGTACGTTTGTACTCGTCCCAAAGTAGCTCTAGATTTTCATTTAAATACGCGCGGATTTCTTGTAAAGTTGGAATCTCATATACAAGTTTTCCATTATCAAAAATCGTATATTGTAATTCTCTTGCTTCAAAATTCGTAACAAATTTACTTATAAATGTATGAACCGGGTGGAACATTTTTATTCGTTTTTCATTCTGTGGATCTTCGTGCTCAAGTGTAATATAGTCACCTTCAGATTTTTGACTGTTCTTATTGATTATTCTATACACTCGCTTCAATCCAGGTGTCGAAACCTTTTCAGGATTACCGCTTATTTTTATAGTGTCTACCATATCCCCATTTTTATCTTCAATTGACACAAGCTTGTAGACAGCGCCTAGTGCGGGTTGGTCATAGGCAGTAATCAGCTTTGTTCCGATACCCCATGAGTCAATTTTAGCACCTTGGGATTTTAAGTTGATAATTGTATGTTCATCAAGATCATTCGATGCTACAATTTTCGCATCTTTAAAACCTGCTTCATCAAGCATTTTTCGTGCCTCTTTAGATAAATAGGATAAGTCACCACTATCCAAGCGAATTCCAATAAAATTAATATTTTCTCCTTCTTCCTTAGCAACTTTAATTGCATTTGGAACACCGGATTTCAAAGTATCATATGTATCAACCAGAAAGACACAATCTTTATGAGTGTTTGCATAATGTTTAAATGCTTGATATTCGTCCCTATAGGCTTGAACAAGCGAATGAGCATGTGTGCCGGAAATAGGAATATCAAATAATTTGCCTGCGCGAACATTTGATGTTGAATCAAATCCAGCAATATAGGCAGCTCTCGTCCCCCAAATTGCTGCATCCATTTCTTGTGCACGTCTTGTACCAAATTCCATCGCAGTCTGGTCTCCAACGACTTGCTTAATTCGTGAAGCTTTTGTCGCAATAAGGGTTTGGTAATTGATAATATTTAAAATTGGAGTTTCCAGTAATACAACTTCACAGATTGGACCCTCAATACGAAGTAGAGGTTCATTTGCAAAAACGACTTCTCCTTCCTTCATTGATCTTAGGGTTCCAGTAAATCGAAGATCCTTAAGATAGTCCAGAAAGTCATCCCTATATCCTTCTTCCCTTAAATACGCAATATCTGTTTCACTGAATGAAAAGTTTTCAAGAAAATGAATGATTCTTTCAAGGCCTGCAAAAACGGCGTACCCATTACCGAATGGAAGTTTCCGAAAGTTTACTTCAAATACAGCTCTTCTGTTATGTACGTTTTCCCTCCAATAAATTTCAGCCATATTTATTTGATATAAATCTGTATGTAATGCAAAGCTGTCATCCTTAAAATGCTTATTCATCAAAAATACCCTCCAATATAACCCGTTACTTTCTCTTTATCTAACTTCTGCGCCGATTGAATCTTTAAAATGTCCGAGTGCCCACTCGTGTCCAGCCTGGTTAAAGCTTGCCACTGCCGAACTGTGGATGACAATTTTGTATCCACGGTTATAGGCATCAACCGCAGTGTGAAGGACACAAATGTCTGTACAAACGCCTACTATATGTACTTCTGTAATGCCACGTTCACGCAACTTAATTTCAAGATCAGTGCCAGCAAAAGCAGAATATCTTGTTTTATCCATCCAATAAACATTCGAATTGGTTTGTTGCTCATTGAACACTCTTTGGAGATCTCCATAAAGCAATCTTCCGGATGTATCTTCTAAATTATGAGGTGGGAATAATTTAGTTTCCGGGTGCAGTTCATCACCTTCTTTGTGAAGATCGATTGCAAATACAATAAAATCCCCATTTGAAATAAATTCTTCAGTGATGCGAACAATTTCTTTTTCAATATATTGCCCTGGTTTCCCACAAGTCAATGCTCCGTCACTAGCAACAAAATCATTTGTATAATCTACATTTAACAACGCTTTTTTCATGTTTCTCTTCCTCCTCTTAATATAAACAAACGTTTGATTTCATAACAAAAAGATAAGCTAAAGTAGGTCATTATTACTTCTAGTGGAAATTTTTTTTGGATATAACGTCTATTTTATATGAATTTTGTTTATTTTTGAATAGAATTGCACTTATTTGTAAAATCTTAAGGATGCAATATGGATGTGGAGTTGGATACATGTTTAAAACAATAACGGAACAAGACTGGGTATATGAGTACATAAACAATAAAAAAGACCCGCTTCCAGTGGTACTTGGAACAAAAGGTACTTGGACCGGAAATAGAAAACCGATGATTATTTTAATAGGATTTACAGTGGTAGATGTTTTAGTCCTAGGAGATATTTATGGGGTATCCCATCATCCTGTAAGGAAAATGATGATTAAAGAAATCACATATTATGCCATTAATATTATTGATAAAAAGAAGGTAAAAGAAATTATCGATGAATGGAATGAGGAGTAAAAATAAGAACCCCAAAATTGGGGTCCAAATTGATTTATTCTTCATCTAATTCCTCATCGAAGATTTCGTCAAAGGCCGCGGAAACTGTTTCAAATTCTTCATCACTTTCAATTGCTGAAAAA
>NZ_JBALOX010000016.1:10945-17367 GCF_036965165.1 Bacillus sp. JJ1521
GTCCCTTCAATGGTTACAACCCCAAGTACTTCAACATCTTGGTCTTCACCCGTTTCATCACTAATTGAAAAAACTTCTCCAACTTTTACCTTTTCCATCATTTTTTCCTCCCCAATCAAGATATGTACTATTTTATCTTTCCAGTTTACAGAATCAAATATGCCTTGGCATATTTGTGCCCAGATTTTNNTGCCACAGGAAGTGGCGTCTTTAGTTTTTGATCTTAGGCTCGAGAAGTTTCCTCTGAAAATCTGTGGCATCCGCCGGAGACCTTAACTTTATTTGGCAGTTTTAACCACACTGAAAAGCTTAATATTATTGTACACTTCCCCGACTAATAGATGTAAAGAATTTCTGCAGAATAAAGTTAAACATACCTCCTACACATTATTATTTATTCTTCGGTAAACAATAATCCTGTGAGAAGTTTTAAACTCACTAAAAATCAATGTGGAGGGATATACATTGAATATTCTATTTCACCAACTCCCGGAGTTGTATTATATGTTCGTAAAAATGACAATTTTCATGAGAAGACTAATATTTAGACTTCGCTACTTGTTACGAATCCCAGCTGTTGCGTAAAGGATATTCAATTCGTATCATAAAATTCTCATTGATATTTGAAAAAGGTAAGCACATCGTAGCTTGCCTTTTTCTTATACAGAGTGGGCTGAAAATCGCATATATTGCCTAAAGTTATGTTATGATGAGGAAAAAAAGTGGGAGTAATCAAATGAACCCTTACCTCTTTGGTGTACTTGTTGTAACCACTACTGCTTTAATGGGCTCTTCTTTTGCGGTTGGAAAAATCGGATTAAATTATGTATCGCCACTTCTTCTTGTTGGTATCCGATTTACAATTGCGGGAATTCTCATGGCTTTATTCGTTTGGAACAAACCACTGCCAAAACAACTTCTAGATTGGGTGCGTATATTTACAATCGGACTCTTTCAAACAGCAGGTGTGATGGGCTGTATTTTTTTAAGCCTACGGACGATAACTGCAGGCGAATCATCTATCCTCACATTTAGCAATCCATTACTCGTTGTTATCTTAAGCACAATTTTTCTTGGCATTCGCTATCATTTCTTTCATTGGATTGGTGTAATCGTTGGTTTTACAGGGGTCTTTATAACGCTTGGCTTTCATCTTAATTTAGAAGTTGGAATCATATTAGGCCTTGGATCATCTATATCATGGTCGATCGGAACATTATTAATAAAAAAATGGGGAGCTCGTTTTAATATTTGGGTGTTAACCGCGTATCAAATGCTGTTTGGTGGTCTTCTTCTTCTTTTGATGAGCTTTGCCCTTGAGACACCTGCCATAACGATTACTCCTACGTCCGTATTTATCATTTTATGGCTTGCCATCATGGCTTCAATTGTTCAATTTGCGATTTGGTTTTATTTAATTAATATTGGTGATCCTGGGAAAACATCTGCATTCTTATTTCTTGCACCATTCTTTGGGGTTCTTTCAGGCTGGGTGCTTTTAAAAGAGGTTGTTGAATGGTTTGTGTATGGAGGAGCCCTGCTCATTTTTCTTGGAATCTTTTTGGTAAATTGGACCTTCGGAAAAAGCAAAAAAATAGAACAAAAGCTTGGCGCATAAAGAATCCCCAACTCCGTATTTGGAGCTGGGGTATCCCTATTGGCTAATAAATTTTAAGCTAAAATCCAATCCTTGTCCAATCGAATAATGAGCCTGGGTCTGTTTTTCTACCCGGCGCATATTCGTCGTGCCCAATCACATGACGTCTGTTACGTAAAATAGATGGGTTTCTTTTCAAAATATTATCAACCAACAACTGCAACGATCGATATTGAGAGTCCGTGTAGCCTGCTAGAGTAGGGTCGATTTTTTTATAGATGTCTTCATCTACAATCCCTGCCATTTCTTCTTTTGTTCCTATTGCGAGAAGTTCAATCCCAATCGAATACTGATTCATTTTATTTTCGTAATTAGGAAAATCAGGCAAACTCCCTTTGCCGGCATGATATGCCACCCTATCCTCAGGAACAAGACTATAAATTTCCCCCTCACGATCAATCAGATAATGAACCGAAACTCCGTATTCCTCAAATATAGAATAAACATCATCTACCTTGTATGGATCTTCAGGTTTGAGTGCAGCATTGCTTATAAAGTGAATCATTACATGTGAAATTTCGTCCGTTCGTTTTTCGGATATTTTGAGAGGTAATGATTTTTTGGTTGTAGCAATTATCTCTTCTGCGGCCACTTCTATATCCGTATTATGAAGCTTTACTTCTTTGGCTTCCGCTGAACAGCCAAACAATAGGGTTGTAAGTAAACCACAAATACAAATTCTCTTCCATTCCTCCATGTATTCAAATCTCCTGTTTTACAACTTGATTCTAGTTATTGTAGGTAAAAAAACCTATATTAGTTACAATTTCTAGTCTCAAAGGTATTTTTTGTATTTATTATACATTTTAATCCCTTGGATGTCAGTTTAAAGTAGGAGATTATAGTTCGAATTCCCATTCATCCTTTAAAACTAAATAAAGTACTAATAGCTCATTTTCTAATTGTTCATATGTTTTACCTGCAACATCAATTCCAGCTTTGGGTAATAATATATCTGCAATTTGTTTTGTCCTTCTGTCTTTTATATCCTCTTTCAAATGTAAAAAACGATTGCAATAGGTTTGCAGAAGCTTCCATTCCTTGTTACCAAATGACTTTAATGCCCATGAATCGATTCCAAGTGAATCCTTTTCGAGTTCGCGTCGATGTATTTCTTTTTCAAGCGGACTTTGTTTTTTATCATTTTTCGCTCGCCTTTCATGTATCACAATTGTACCTGCAACGAGGTCACCAATTCGTTTATGTTTCGGATGAAAGAAGATCATGATAATTCCTAAAAAATAGGAGGCTGGTAAGGAATCGATGATGCGTAGAAAATTGCGGATAAAGCTTGATAACAATGTTATGCTATGTCCATTTTCTTGAATCACACGAATTCCTACTATTTTTTTCCCAATCGTTTTGCCCCCGGCAAAAAATTCAAGTAGAAAATAATAACCCCAGTTTAATATAAACAATAAAATAATTACGATGGCCACTGGGCCAGAAAATAAAACTTCTGCTGGAAGCCAAAAGTCAGAGCCTCCGTTTAAAATAAGGAATAAGGTGAGTAAAATTATAAAACTAGAAATTGATAATAGTAATGTATCAAGAAAGAAAGCAGCTGCTCTACTTCCTACCCCTGCTAGTTGAAATTGGATGGAAACAAACTCCGGTGTTTTAATATTGGTTTGTTCTTGATTCAAAAAGGATCCCCCTTTTCTGGTGTTTTTTACATAAGTTGTTTCTATTTTTCTCTAAAATTACTATAATAAGGTTATTGTAGATTCAAGAGGTGAATGCACATTGAACATAAAACAATTTGTAAAACAGCACAGAGACGATTGGAAACAACTTGAGCAATTGATTACCACTTTACACAAGCGTAGAAAACACAAAGGCAGTAACGATATTAATGAGTTTCATAGACTTTATCAAAAATGTGCCGGTCATCTTTCCTATAGTCAAACCTATTTTCCAAATGAAGAGATTACACCTTATTTAAACGGTCTTGTTTCAAAGGCTCATAATCTCCTATACAAAGATCAGGTTTCGAGTTTCGGGCAAATCCGGTATTTTTTTAGTACAAAATTTATCGGTTTACTACTTGAGCAATGGAAATTTGTTGTTGTTGCTTTTGCTTTGTTTACTCTAGGTGGAATCGGGAGCTTTGTATCAATCCTACAGGATCCCCTCCATATGTTTTCCATTTTACCAGCGGAAATTGCCCAAGGTGTAGATCCAGACTATTTAGGTAGTCAAGATGGGGAAGTTGATTCGTCCCTTATGTCAGCAACCATTATGACAAACAATATTCAAGTTGCGATACTTGCATTTGCAAGTGGAATAACCTTTGGACTATTAACGGTCTATATTTTAATCTACAACGGCATCATCATAGGTGCGTTAGCAGGATTGTTCTGGCACTATGGGAAAACGTATGATTTTTGGGCATACATTGTCCCGCACGGAATGATAGAGCTCACAGCTATATTTATAGCTGGTGGTGCTGGACTGTTAATGGGATACAAGCTGATCGTTCCTGGTTCGTACACAAGAGGTTATCAGCTAAAGCATCAGGCGAAACGTTCAGTACAACTTCTTTTAGGTACGATTCCTTTATTTGTTATTGCGGGTATCATCGAAGGCTTTATCACACCTGCAGCAATTTCGCTTGAAGCCAAATATGCCGTTGCATTTATTACAGTAATAGGATTGATTCTCTATGTGGTGACTGGAAAATTATTTTTAGTAAAAAAAGCAGCTACAGTAAATTCCGATTCATAATGTCGATATAATAGGAAACGGCTGTTACTGCTAATTTATCTTCTTTGGCCTCAACCATCATGAGGCCTTGGTTTTCCCATTTCAGTTTTTCCCTCTTTTTCACAAGCATTTGTTGCTGAGCCATACTTTTTATCATCGCGGTTCGAATAGTTGTCGGATATTCATTGATTCTATCGTTTAATGTCGCATCCTCTACACCGATCATTAGAAAATAATGCCGTTGTCTTAATTTACGTAAATAAATCAATGCACTTTCTTCCCGTACAAATGTATGTACATCACTAAATAATAATAGCAGGCTACGCTTCTTTTGAACCGTTTCTAAATAGGACAACACAGCGCCATAATTGGATTCGACGGCATCTACCTTTAGATTATAAATGGCTTGTAAAATCGTTTGAAGATGTGCGATCCCTTTTCTAGCAGGAACAAACACCTTTACATCCGTTGAAAAAGCTAGCATCGAAACGTAATCTCCATTTTGAAGCGCTGCTGTAGCAACAGTAATAGCCGCTTCGATTGCTCTTTCAAGACGATTTCCTTTATCCAACTCTGCTCCCATCATTCTGCCGCAATCGAGTAATATCGTAATATACTTACCATGTTCCGGCTCATATTCATTCGTCATAACTTCATGCAGTTTTGCAGTTTGTCTCCAGTTGATGGTACGAGGGTCATCACCGACGACATAGCTTCTGATTTTTGAAAACTCACCCGCACCGGTTTGCTGTTTTCGGATTTTAACACCATCATATAATAAAAATTTCTGTGCATTTTCGAGATATTGCCTAGTTTCGGAGAGATCCGGTATAACTTTTACTTCGTTGTTTATAGAAAATGTCAGTTGTTTTTCCCATAAACCAAGGAAGCTCTTGTATCTTAAATATAGTTTGTCAATTTGATAATTACCACGTTCCATTGCTTCTATTTCATAAGTGATTCGAGTAGTCGTTTCACCAGAAACCTTTCCATTGATTGGAAAGACTTTCGTAAAGGAAGCTGGAATGCCATCTATTAATCGGTATGTAAAGCCATTTGTAGAATTGTTTTTTACTACAATCTCAATCGGAGTAGTAAGGCCTCTCTCCATTTCAGACGGTAATTTACGGGTTGCCGACAAATACTTTTTTCTTGGTGAAAAGAACAAATCTACTAAACTTCCAAAAATCACGAATAGATTTAGTCCAATGATTACTTCCCATGAAAGATCGAATGAAGACAGCACCAAAAATCCAATCGAAAGAAATAGAAAAACTAAAATCAACCTCGTTGTAGGAAGAATACCTCTATCTAGGAACAGGAACCGATCCCACAAGCTCCTCAATGATTTCGTCAACGGTGATTCCCTCCAATTCTGCATGCGGGGATAACTGAATTCGATGTCTTAGTGCGGGCTTCGAGACCATTTTCACATCATCTGGTGTTACATAATCTCGGTCAGCCAGATACGCCCAAGCTTGTGCCGTCTTTGCAATTGAGATGGCTGCCCTTGTACTTGCTCCAAACCGAATCGTTTCAGATTCCCTTGTTTTCCGAACAATTTGCATGATGTAATCGAGAACGCCGTCACCTAAAGTAACTTTTTCAATTTCCTTTCGAATGGATAAAAAAGTGTCTAGATCAAGATCATTTGAAGAAGTTTGGTGATTAAAACTTTGTTCAACTACATGTTTCACAACATTTTTTTCTTCATCAAAGGCTGGGAAATCAATTTGAAGCTTAAATAAAAAGCGGTCCTGCTGAGCCTCTGGTAATCGATAGGTTCCCTCAAATTCGATTGGATTCTGTGTCGCAACAACAAAGAATACCTCAGGTAGCTTGTATGTTTCACCTTGAATTGTAACCTGTTTTTCCTCCATTGCTTCTAACAATGCAGCTTGGGTTTTTGCAGGTGTACGGTTAATTTCATCTGCTAAAAGGATATTCGTAAAAACCGGTCCTTTTAATGTTTCAAAACTGCCTTCCTTCATGTTGTATATCATGCTTCCTGTGATATCACTTGGTAAAAGATCAGGTGTAAACTGGATACGATTAAAAT